>JBEGQK010000105.1:0-2692 GCA_041180985.1 Actinomycetota bacterium | reverse complement strand
AGAACGTGTCGATCAGCCAGGCAAAAGGAGTAAACACGGGGGTTCCTTTCTAACGACCCGGGCGCGGGTCGGGGACAGGGTCAACGCCCGATGGCCCGAACGGGCGGCAGCGGGACAGTCGGCGGAGGGTCAACCAGGACCCGCGGAGCGATCCGTGGGTCTCGATGGCTTCGTAGCCGTAGTGCGAGCACGTGGGCCAGAAACGGCACGGGGAGGGACGGCCCTCCCGGGAGGTCTGGTACAGACGGATCCCGGCCAGCAGGAATCTCTGACCGCGGGTCAGGGGGCGATTCGCCAGCTCGTGATCGACCACATCGGCGCACATCAGGGGGCCACCTTCGCCAGGAGTCCATCGAGGTCGCGGCCGAGAATGTCGACGGGGGTCTGGGCCGCCCGCGGACTGGCGCCAAAAACGAAAATCCCAGCAGGGAACTGGGTTTCACGGGTCTTCACAAGTTCACGAAGTTGGCGTCGGATGCGGTTGCGGCGCACGGCAGACCCGTATTTGCGGGAGAACGCATAGCCCACCTGGGGGCCGGGGAGAGAGGAATCGAGAACCATGGTGCACGAGAGCACGCCAGAGCGCAGATGCACGCCCTCGGAGCGGATGCGGGTGAAGGCGGAGCGGCTCTGGATGCGCTGGATCAAGCGCTGAGCTTGTAGCGACCCTTGGCCCGACGGGACTTCAGGATCGCGCGGCCGGCGCGGGTGCTCATGCGGGCACGGAAACCGTGCTTGCGAGCCTTGCGTCGATTGTTCGGTTGGAAGGTGCGCTTCATGGCGCCTCCTAGCGGGAAGGCTCCCAGAGGGAGCTCGGAATCTCGGTTGGCCTGTTGCTCGCCTGGCGCGCACAACAAACAGTTGTCACAGGCTAGGGGGCAGACATGCCCGACACCACCACCCTCGGACCACAATTTGACGGCCCGCCTCCATGTCCCGTCTCGCTTTTGGGCGATATCCACAACCCTGATACCTTCGCATCTCCTGGCGAAACACGCCGGGGTGGTGTCCACAGCCTGTGGATATCGCTGGGGACACGAGGAGGCGGAGACCGGTGAGCAATCACGAAGCTGTCTGGAATGCAACGGCCCAGTTGCTGAAGGCACAAGTAGCAGAGGGCGTGTGGTTCTCGACGTTCAATGACGTCGTCGCACTCCCGAGCGACGATGACTCGCTGCGTCTCGCAGTGCCGAACACCCATGTCCGCGACCGCATCACGACGACCTTCCGTCCCCTCGTCGTCGAAGCACTCGACGAGATCGGCGAGAGCGACCGCGAGCTCATCATCGAGATCCACGAACTCGCCGAGGACGACTCGTTCGACACGACGGACGTCGTCGATACACCGACACCGACGAACGTCGCAATCCCCAACAACGGCAAGGGTTCTGCGGTCGGTTTGAACCCCCGCTACACCTTCGAGAACTTCGTCAAGGGCGCGTCGAACCAGTTCGCCCTGGCCGCCGCGTTGCGCGTTGCCGAGACACCGGGACGTTCGTACAACCCGCTCTTCATCTACGGCTCCGCCGGTCTCGGCAAGACGCACTTGCTGCAGGCCATCGGTTGGTACGTGCACGCGCACTACGCGCACTACGAGGTTCGGTACGTCTCCACCGAGACATTCCTGAACGAATACGTCGACGCCATCCGTACGAACAGCACTGCGGCATTCAAGCGCCGCTACCGGGAGATCGATGTTCTCCTCATCGACGACATCCAGTTCATCGAGGGCAAGGAAGGTCTCCAGGAGGAGTTTTTCCACACCTTCAACAGCCTCCACGGGGCGAACAAGCAGATCGTCATCACCTCCGACCGCACCCCGGATGCCATCCCGACCCTGGAGGACCGCCTGCGTGGCCGGTTCCGCTGGGGCCTGATCACCGACATCCAGCTGCCGGACGTGGAGACGCGCCTCGCGATCCTCCGGAACAAGGCCGAGCGGGACAACACCCCGCTGCCGTCCGACGTCCTCGAGTTCATCGCCTCGAACATCACGTCGAACATCCGCGAGCTGGAGGGCGCCCTCATCCGCGTCGCCGCGTTCGCCAACCTCACCCGGGAGACCCCCTCGGTGGAGATGGCCGAGGCCCAGCTGGCGGACCTGCTGACCACCAGCACCTCGAAGACCCGCACCGACGAGGAACTCCTTGCCGAGATGGCGGGGTACCTCGGATTCACCGTGGAGGCCCTGAAGGGCAAGAGCCGCCAGCGGCCCCTGGTGGCGGCCCGGCAGATCGCCATGTACGTCTTCCGCGACATGACCGAGCTCAGCTACCCGGCCATCGCCCGCCTGTTCGGCGGCCGCGACCACACCACCGTGATCCACGCCGTGGACAAGACCCAGCGCATGATGCGCGAGCACAAGGCCACATACGACCAGGTGTCCGACATCATCACCCGCATCAAGACCAGCTGACCGGGGTTGTGGACGTCATGGGGAAGCGCATGTGTGCGGGGAGTGGACGAAGGTGGACAAACCACGCCTTCTCCACAGCACCCGGAATCACATCCGTGGAATCTGTGAAACCACACTCATGTGGGTTCACACCACCGCTCCATGGCCGGCACGGGTTTGGGACACCTTCTCCACAATCCACAGCACCTATTAACACCATTGTTCTGAATGACACACCTCACGGCTGTATTAGTCGCGGGGTCGTAATATCGCCCGAAGCCGTTCCCCCGAAAGCGC
>JBEGQK010000104.1:0-5239 GCA_041180985.1 Actinomycetota bacterium | reverse complement strand
TCCGTTGCCGAAACGCGTGACGGGGAGTCCGGCGAGATCGGGGTGCTGGTCCTCCAGCAGGCCGACCACCAGCCGCTCGTCGATGGGCACCTCGGGCGGGGATGCTCCGTTCACCATGGTGACAAGTACAGCAGCCGGTGTTTCAGGTGTGACGGGCGAGGGTGCGCCGGCCGATCGCGTCGAACACGGAGTTCGATGCCACAAGGTGCTGGCCGGAGCCGACGATGTCGCGGAAGCAGCGCTGCAGGATGTTCTCGTTGAACAGCGCCCCCGCACCGCCGAAATGGAAGAGCCGCACCGTGGCCTGCACCGTCATCTCGGTGGCCGAGGCGATCACACCGGCAAGATGCTCGTTGTCGGCCGCGCCGAACCGGTCGCTGACCACCAGTTCGTCTGCGGCACGGAAGGCATCGCGGCAGAAACCGCGCGCGGCCTCCACCTGCATCACCGCCCTGCCGAGCTCGTACTGGAACGCACCGCGGTCGACCAGCGCACCAGCGGGCCCGCGGCTCTTCGCGTGGGCGTACCGTGCCGTCTCGTCGAGGAAACGACGCGCGACACCCATCGTGAAGCCGAGGTTCTCCGGCGCCACGTACCCCTGGTACGGCATCGCGAACATCGGCCCGCCGCGGAGCGGCTCACCGACCGGTGAGTACGTGAGTGCGGCCGGGACCGCGAGCGACGTGCACGACACGGTGAGGCTGCCGGTGCCCTTCAGTGCCATCACGTCCCACGTGCCCGATACCTGCAGGTCGGCCGTGCGCACGGCCGCGGCAAGCGGTGCCCCCTTGCCGTCCGCCGGCAGCGACACCAGCAGCACCCACTCCGCATGCGTCACGCCGCTGGCGTAGTGCCACGTCCCGGTGAGCACGATGCCGTCGTCCGTGCGCACATGGGTGCCGGTGGGTGCGGCCACCGCCGCCATGAACGGCACCGCACCGGCCGGGAACACGGTGGCGAGGCCCTCGTCGCACAGCCGTGCGGCCGACATGCCCGAGGCACCTGCATGGTTGAAACCGGTCCAGGCGGCGGTGGGGTTCCAGTACGCGAGCTCATCGAAGAACCGGAACTGGTCGACGAGGCCGAGCATGTCGCCGCCCGCCTCGAAGGGTGTCTTCACGAGGGGCACGCGCAACTCGCGCATCACCTCCACGAGCTCGGTCGTCGCGGCGCCGTTGCACTCGGCAGGGCCGGCCAGGGCGTCGAGGGTGCCCGACACGCGACCGATGTGCTCACAGATCTGCTCGACGGTGCGCGCGGCCATCAGAAGATGCCCTCGTAGCTGCCGCCGTCCATCTGTATCGACTGGCCCGACACGTACCCCGCCTGTGCGGAGCACAGCCAGGCGAAGGCGTCGCCGAACTCCTCGGCGCGGCCGAGACGGCCCGCCTTGATGGAGGCCACCTGCTCGGCGCGCGCCTCCTCCCACGTGATGCCCTTTGCCTTCATCGCGGCACGTGCCATCTGCTCCTGGCGGGCGGTGTCGAACCGCTCGGGCAGCAACTGGTTCACGGTGACGTTGTGTCGCGCGAGTTCCTTCGACAGTCCCTTCAGCACCCCGGCGAGACCCAGCCTCGTGCCGTGCGAGAGGCTCATCATCGGGTTCGGCGACTTCGTCATCGCCGAGCTCACGGCCACGATGCGGCCGAACCTGCGCTCGGTCATGCCGGGCGTGACGCGCTGCAGCATGCGCACCGGGCCCGTGAGCGACTGGTTCACCGCGGCCGCCCAGTCGTCGGCGGTGGTGCGCCCGAACGGCCGCGGTGGCGGGCCCTCACCGTTCAGCAGGAGGATGTCGGGCGCGGGACATGCCGCGAGCAGCGCCTCCTGCACCGACTCTGTGGTGCTGTCACCCACCACCGCAACCGTGGTGACGCCGTGTGCGCGTGCGATCTCGTCGGCGGCCTGCTCGGCGTCCGCCCGGGTGCGGCCGTTCACCACCACGTTCACGCCCTCGCGTGCCACGCTGTCGGCGCAGGCACGCCCGAGTCCGCGCGATGACCCGAGCAGAACGGCCCATCGACCGGAAATCCCGAGGTCCACGGCTATGCCCCGAGACCCGCGGCCTCGCGGGCGGCGGCAATGTGCGGCAGGTCGGCCGGGGCGAAGAACTCGCGTGGCGGCACGCGGGGACCCCACTCGGCGAAACCGGCCGGGCCATCGGCACCGTCCCAGTCGAAGCGTGCATGGACCCTCGCCCACTCCTCGTCGTCGACGATCTGGTCCATGTCGGCGAAGAACTCGAACATGTTCCCGGCCGGGTCGCGCAGGTACCAGAACACGTTCGAGCCCAACCGGTGGCGCCCGATGCCGATCACGCTGCAGTCGGGCCGTTCATCGAGCACGGCAGTGCCCGAGAGGCCGACCGCGTCGATGTCGTCCACCTCCAGTGCGTAGTGGTTCAGGTACGACGTGCGCGACGGCTGTATCAGCAGGTTGTGGTGGTCGGTCTCGATGCGTGCGAAAGTGGCCATGCCCTCGCGCACCTGGTCGGAAATCCGGTAGCCGAGCACGTTCAGGTAGAAATCGTTCGCCTCCTCGAGACGCGGCGTGCCGAGCACCACGTGGCCCACTCGCCGCGGCGCGCTGCCGCGTTCGGCCACCTGCAGGTTCGCCCGCCCGTCGGTGCGGGCACGCACACCCGGCCCGTTCACCTTCCGGGCCTGGCCGGGCGTGAGTGCATGCGGTGCGCCCACCTCGACCACCACGCGGTGGCCGAACACGGGGTCGGTGCACTCGAGCCGGCCGTCCGAGACCTGCGCGGCGACACCTGCATCAGCCATGCGCCGTGCCATCGCGGCGATGTCGGATTCCTCGGTGCAGCTGAGGTGCAGCATCGTCAGGTGCCGGTGGGTCCCCTCGCTGAGGGTGATCTGCACGGGCCGGTCGGCGGTGCCCAGCACGCCGTCGGCAGTGCGCACGAGACCGTGGCGATGCCAGAAATCGGCGAGCAACTGTGGGTCCTCCACCGCGATGCCGATGTCGAGAAGGCCATTCAGTGCCATGTCTCTTCCCCTTGTCCCTGCGTCCCGTCAGGACTTCTTCTCGGCGGCCTCTGCGTCCATCCGCGTCCATACCTCGTTCAGCACGCGCGACGCGCTCACACCCACGGGCCAGCCCGCGTAGTGCGCCACGTGCGTGATCATGGCCTCGAGGGTGTCGCGCTCGATGCCGAGGTTGCGCGCACCGCGGAAGTGCAGGTGCTGCTCGCTCTCGCGCGCGAGCGCAACGAGCACCGTGCACGTGACGAGCGAACGCTGCTGGAGGGTGAGCCGCTCGTCCTGCCACACGTTGCCGAAGAGATGGTCGATCGTGTGGACCATGAGGTCGCGGTGCACGGGCGCTGATGCGGGGTTCCCCGCGAAGAGCTTCGCCGCCAGTTGCTGGCCCTTCGCACGCCTCTGCGCGAGCACGTCGTTGTCCCCCGGTGTTGCCTCAGCCATGGTGATTCCCCCTAGTTGCGGGAGCCGTGTCGGCCCCGCCGGGTGCACCGTACCCGCGAGATACTTCGAAGTCAAACTATCTCGACGGCTATGGTGGTCGGTGGTGGGGGATGACTTCTGGGAGCCGGCGTCGATGAACGCCACCGTCGACGAGACCGTCGCCACCTGGGCCGCGGAGCGACCCGACCTTGACTTCGCCTCCATGGACACGATGCTGCGCATCGCCCTGCTCACCCGTGCGAACTCGTCCGCCTCGCGCGAGCCGTTGGCCCTGCTCGGCATCACGCTCGCGGAGTTCGATGTTCTCGCAACGCTGCGCCGCCACGGCACTCGCGCGGTGCTCTCGCCCACCTTGATCGCACGGGTGGCCATGGTGAAACCGAGCGGCCTGTCGCACCGGCTCGGGAAACTGGAGTCCGCCGGCCTCATCGAGCGCGTCGCCGACCCCGATGACGGCCGGGGCCTGCTGGTGCGCATCACCGCGAAGGGCCGCCGCGTCGCCGATCAGGCGGTGAGGATCATCGTGGAGGGCCACGACGCACTCTTCGACGGCCTGGACCCGGGCGAACTCGCGGTGTTCCGCAGCGTGCTGGCAGAGGTGCTCACCAGGGCCGAGCGGGTGGTGGGCGCCGACGAACCGACCCTGCAGGGAGACAAGTGACGGCGCAGCGATGACGGTGAACGATCGTTCCGATGCCGCCCACGACGCACCCCGCATCGCAGCGCTTCGTTCGCTGCTCGAGGACCTCATCCAGATGCCGGGTGTCGGCCGCACCGCTGAGGGCAGCGTCCGGTCGGGGCCGACCCGGCTCAGCTGGGTTCGATCGAGTCTCGCGACACCGACGGCACGATGCGCGGGCTCCACGGCCGCGCCTTGTCCCAGTGGTGACCCACCACGCGGCCCTCGCGCAGTTTGACGAGGAAGTCGGCAGGACCGTCGAAGTCGGGCATCTCGATGTACGCGCTGCCGAGCGCGTGCGGCACGTGTGCATCGCTCCCCGATCCCATCGCGAGGCCGCGGTGGGCGGCGAACTGCTTCGCCTTCGCGTTCAGCGACTGGAGCGATGTCTTCGAGTTGTGCACCTCGATCGCATCCACGAGGCCCGCCTCCGTGATCTCGTGAAGGGAGTTCTCGGTGATGTTGCGGCGCATGGGGTCGAACGGGTGCGGGACGTACACGAGCCCACCCTGGCCGCGGATGGCCTCGCATGTGCGCGCCGCAGTCTCCCCGAACGGGATGCGCTCGGTGAGGAAGAGACCGATCACCTCGCCGGTGTGGGTTTTCACCTCCTCGCCCGCCACCACGCGGCAGATGCCTTCCGTCTCCAGAATGGTCTTCAGGCGGACGGCGCCCTCGAGGGCGTTGTGGTCGGTGACGCACAGCACGTCGATGCCGCACTCGGCCACGCTCTCCACGATCTCATCCAGTGTGGTGGTGGAGTCCCCGGAGAACATCGTGTGGGTGTGCATGTCCACGCGCACGTGACCGGGCCGGCACGGCTGCGCGAGGTGCGGGTGGCGCTCAACTGCGGCGGCCCGAGGCGTGCCCACTGCGGCCCCCTACGCGCCCGACATGGTGACGTCGGAGATCACGAGGCTCACACCGGCGGCGCGCATGGGCAGCCAGTCGACGTCGCCGCCGACGGCGCGCACGTCCTGCAGCATGCGCTGGAGGGTGCTCGCGATGGTGAACTCGCGCAGCGGCTCGGCGGTGCGGCCGTTCCTGATCATCAGCCCGGTGGCGCCGGTGGAGAAATCCCCCGAGACCGTGTTCACGCCGCTGTGGAGGCCCTGCA
>JBEGQK010000103.1:0-4121 GCA_041180985.1 Actinomycetota bacterium | reverse complement strand
GTGAGATGGAAGTGTGGGCACTCGAGGCATACGGCGCCGCCTACTGCCTGCAGGAACTCCTCACCATCAAGTCGGACGACGTGCTCGGCCGCGTGAAGGTGTACGAGGCCATCGTGAAGGGCGACAACATCCCCGAGCCGGGCATCCCCGAGTCGTTCAAGGTGCTCATGAAGGAAATGCAGTCGCTCTGCCTGAACGTCGAGGTTCTCGACACCGCGGGCAAGGAAATCGAGATGCACGAGTTCGACGACGAGATCTACCGCACGGCGGAGGAGCTCGGCATCGACATCAGCCGTCCGGAGCGTGGCTCCGACGATGACGATCGTGACAACCGCGGCGCACGCGCCTACTGATCGCTGGAAGAACTAGAGGAAACGGAAACACCATGCTCGACGTGAACATGTTCGAACAGCTGCGCATCGGTCTGGCAACCGCCGACCAGATCCGCCTGTGGTCGAAGGGCGAAGTCAAGAAGCCCGAGACCATCAACTACCGCACCCTGCGCCCGGAGAAGGACGGACTCTTCTGCGAGAAGATCTTCGGACCCACCCGCGACTGGGAGTGCTACTGCGGCAAGTACAAGCGCGTGCGCTTCAAGGGAATCATCTGTGAGCGTTGCGGCGTCGAGGTCACGCGCTCCAAGGTGCGCCGCGAGCGCATGGGCCACATCGAGCTGGCCGCTCCCGTCGTCCACATCTGGTACCTGCGCGGCACCCGCTCGTGGCTGGCCTACCTGCTGGGTGGCCTGGAGCCGAAGGAAGAACTGAAGGCCAAGCAGCTGGAGAAGGTCATCTACTTCGCCGCGTCCATAGTTGCCTCAGTTGACGTCGACAAGCGCCACGAGGCGCTGCCGGAGCTCGAGAAGGAATACAACGAGGACCTCAAGTTCATCGAGAAGAAGCTCGACGAGGAGATGAAGGCGTTCAACAAGCGCGCCGAGGCCGAGCTGAAGACCATGGAGAAGGAGGGTGCGAAGGACGCCGACGTCCGCGCACGCCAGCGCTCGCTCGACAAGGAAGAGACCCAGATCAAGGAGAAGTGGGCCGCCGAACTCGACGTGTGCAAGCGCACGTGGGACGTGTTCAACGGAATGCACTCCCGCATGATCATCGAGGACGACGTCCTGTGGCGCGAGCTCGCGGAGAAGTACGGCGAGTACTTCGTGGGCGGCACCGGTGCCGACGCGATCAAGCAGCTCATCGACTCCATCGACTTCGACGAGGAGGAGACCAAGCTCCGTGACGCCATCGAGAACGGCCTGAAGGGCAAGCCCCTCTCGGCACAGCGCAAGCAGAAGGCCATCAAGCGCCTGAAGATCGTCGCATCGTTCAACAAGCGTGACGAGCACGGCCGCAAGGTGAACAGCCCGAAGGCCATGATTCTCGACGTCGTCCCGGTCATCCCGCCCGACCTGCGCCCCATGGTGCAGCTCGACGGTGGCCGCTTCGCCACGTCGGACCTGAACGACCTGTACCGCCGCGTCATCAACCGCAACAACCGTCTGCGCCGTCTGCTCGACCTGCAGGCCCCGAAGATCATCGTCGACAACGAGAAGCGCATGCTGCAGGAAGCAGTGGACGCGTTGTTCGACAACGGTCGCCGCGGCCGTCCGGTCACCGGCCCGGGCAACCGTCCGCTGAAGTCGCTGTCCGACATGCTGAAGGGCAAGCAGGGACGCTTCCGCCAGAACCTGCTCGGCAAGCGCGTCGACTACTCGGGTCGTTCGGTCATCGTGGCCGGCCCGACGCTGCGCCTGCACCAGTGCGGTCTGCCGAAGCTGATGGCGCTCGAGCTGTTCAAGCCGTTCGTCATGAAGCGTCTCGTCGACCTCGAACTGGCGCAGAACATCAAGAGCGCGAAGCGCATGGTGGAGCGCCGCCGTCCGCAGGTGTGGGACGTCCTCGAGGACGTCATCAAGGAGCACCCGGTCATGCTGAACCGTGCGCCAACTCTGCACCGCCTCGGCATCCAGGCGTTCGAGCCGATCCTCGTCGAGGGCAAGGCGCTGCAGATCCACCCGCTGGTCTGCACCGCGTTCAACGCCGACTTCGACGGTGACCAGATGGCAATCCATCTGCCGCTCTCCACGGAGGCACAGGCGGAGGCACGCGTGCTGATGCTCTCGGCCAACAACATCCTCTCGCCGGCATCGGGCCGCCCGATCGTGACGCCCAGCCAGGACCTCATCATCGGTGCGTTCTACCTCACCGAGCAGGTCGACGGCGTCCAGGGCGAGGGCCGCGTCTTCGGTGCGCGCTGGGAGGCATTCCGCGCGTTCGAGGAGGGTGACATCAACATCCACGCCACCATCACCATGCGCGAGCGCGGTGCCAACGGTGCGCGCGAGACGTTCGAGACCACCGTCGGTCGTCTGCTGTTCGAGGAGACCCTGCCCGCTGACTACGCGCAGCGCTTCGGTCACATCAGCGCCCCGATCAAGAAGCGCGAGATGGGTCTTCTCGTCGAGCGTCTCTCCGATCACTACGGCAAGGCCGACATCAGCCAGACCCTCGACGACATGAAGGCCGTCTGCTACCGCTACGCGACGCAGTCCGGTCTGACCGTCTCCATCGAGGACGTCAAGACGCCGAAGAAGAAGCGCGAGATCCTCGACGGGTACGAGGCACAGGCCGACAAGGTCGAGACCCAGTTCCGCCGCGGCATCATCACCGACGGAGAGCGCCGTCAGCAGGAAGTGCGCATCTGGACCGACGCCACCGCGGACGTCCAGAAGGCAATGGAGGACGAGTTCAAGGCGGCACGCTTCAACCCCATCGACATGATGGTCGGTTCGGGCGCACGCGGGAACATGACGCAGATGCGTCAGATCGCCGGCATGCGCGGCCTCGTGGCCAACCCGCGCGGTGACATGATTCCCCGCCCGATCAAGAGCAACTTCCGCGAGGGCCTCGAGACCCTCGAGTACTTCATCGCCACGCCGGGCGCCCGAAAGGGACTCGTCGACACCGCCCTCCGTACCGCGGACTCCGGTTACCTGACCCGTCGTCTCGTCGACGTGGCGCAGGAACTGATCGTCCGCGAGGACGACTGCGGTGCGCGCCTCGGTCTGTGGGTGGAGAACGTGAAGGCCGACACCGGCTCCTTCCGTGCCCACCTCGACACGAAGCTGTTCGGTCGTGCGTTGTTGAACGACGTCGAGCTCAGCGACGGCACGGTGATCGCCAAGAACACCATCCTCGGTGATGCCGAGGTTGACGCTCTGCGCGACGATGCCAAGGTCGACCGCGTGCAGGTCCGTTCGGTCGTCACCTGTGACGCCGTGCTCGGCGTGTGTGCGCTCTGCTACGGCCGTTCGCTCGCCACCGGCAAGTCCATCGAGCTCGGCGAGGCCGTCGGCGTCATCGCCGCACAGTCGATCGGCGAGCCCGGCACCCAGCTGACCATGCGTACGTTCCACACCGGTGGTGTCGCGGGCAAGGACATCGCCGGCGGTCTGCCGCGCGTCGTCGAGTTGTTCGAGGCACGCACACCGAAGGGTTCGGCACGCCTGGCGAAGGCCAGCGGTGTCGTGCGCATGGGTGAGGACGAGGGCAAGGGAATCCCCGTCACCATCGTCGACGACAAGGGCGAAGAGCACCTGATTCTCCTCCCGTCGGGCAGCCGCCCGAAGGTGAAGGACGGCGACAACATCGAGGCCGGCCAGCCGGTCACCGATGGTCCGTTCGACCCGAAGGAGATCATGGAGATCCTCGGCATCCGCCAGACCCAGCAGTACCTCGTCGAGGAAGTGCAGAAGGTCTACCGCGACCAGGGCGTGTCGATCCACGACAAGCACATCGAACTCATCGTCCGTCAGATGACCCGCCGCATCGGCGTGCAGGAGCCCGGCGACACCGGCTTCCTGCCCGGCGAGCGCGTGGACGCCAAGGTCTTCCGCGACACCAACAAGTCGATGGTGGAGCAGGGCAAGCGTCCCGCCGAGGGCCGTCCCGAGATCATGGGCATCACCAAGGCATCGCTCGCGACCGACTCGTGGCTGTCGGCGGCCTCCTTCCAGGAGACCACCCGCGTCCTCACCGAGGCAGCAATCGACGGCCGCGGCGACAACCTGCTGGGCCTGAAGGAGAACATCATCATCGGAAAGCTGATCCCTGCCGGCA
>JBEGQK010000102.1:0-2622 GCA_041180985.1 Actinomycetota bacterium | reverse complement strand
GAGTTGACGTTCCAGGTGGCGATCAGCACGATGCGACCGTACTCAATGCGCCGTCGACCACGGAAGACGGACGGCGGTCACACCTTCTTCGCCGCCGACTTCTTCGCGGTGGCCGCCTTCTTGACGGGTGCAGCATTCTTCGCGGGCGCGGTCTTCTTCACCGTCGTGGCCTTCTTGACGGGTGCAGCTTTCTTCGCGGGCGCGGTCTTCTTGACGGGGGCATCCTTCTTGGGTGCCGCCGCCTTCTTCGTCGGTGCGGCCTTCTTCGCAGGGGCTGCCTTCTTCGCCGTTGCCTTCTTCGCCACGGCAGCGGGCTTCTTCACCTCGACGACGCCGGGCACGGCGAGATCGATGCTGCGCCGCGACGGTGTGTACGCGACGATGACGAGCGACACCTTGTCGCCGATCTTGAACATCTCGCGCGCGCTCCGCGGTGGTGGTGACGCGAGGTTGCGCAGGGGCACGTAACCACTGATGTCACCGATGGCCACCGTCATACCGTTCGCGTTGTACACCGTGACCTCGGCGGTGACCGATGCACCCACCGGGTGCTTCTCCACGAACGACAGGTAGGGCATGACCTCGTTGACCATCTTCTCGCGCGCACCGGGCGGCGGGGTCTTCGGCACGGGCATCGGCTTTGCGGCCTCGGGACTGGACGTACGCTCCTTGGCGACGACCTTGCCGGTGCGGATCGCCTTGCGGCTCGTCTCGCCGCGGGCGGGCACGCGCTCGACGAAGACCCACCCGACGTGCGGCACCGGCTTTCCGCCGATGAGCCGTCCCTCGTCGAAGAGCCACTTGTACTTGCCGTGGAACTCCTGGAAGCTGTCGTTCGAGAGGATCGTCGCCTTCGCCTTCTCGGCGATTGCGAGGATGAACGCGTCGCCCCTGCCGATGGCCCCGGCCGGCGGTGCCACCAGTTCGTTGTGCTCGATGGCCTTGTTGAACTCGGCCACCTCCTTCTTCGCGATGCGGTGGCCGAAGGTGGCGTCCACGACCACCGTGATCTTCGCGCTGGGGTATTCCTTCATGAACGCCGACACGGCGTCACTCAGCTGGGCAAGGCTGGGGGCGCTGCGGCCCTCGGTCGCGATGTTCGACCCGTCGACGATGATGTGCTTGGTCACCAGACAAGTCAACCACCCCGACACCTCGTTGGGCGGGACGGGTCGCCTAGCCTCGGAACCGTGCCAGAACAGCCCATCCGCGCCGTGCTGTGGGACTTCGGTGGCGTCATCCTGTCGAGCCCGTTCGAGGCCTTCAACCGGTACGAGGCGTCACGGGGCCTGCCCGCCGACCTCATCCGCCGCGTCAATGCGACGAACTCGGATTCGAACGCGTGGGCACTGCTCGAGCGCAGCGACATCACACCTGCGGAGTTCGACGCATTGTTCGCCGCCGAGAGCGAGGCGCTCGGCCACCGCGTGCCCGGCGCCGACGTGCTGGCGCTTCTCGCGGGCGACGTGCGGCCAGCCATGGTGCGCGCACTCGACACGGTGATCGCCAACGGGTTCCTCACGGCGTGCCTCACGAACAACGTCGTCAGCACGGCAGAGCCGGAGAACGAACGCCAGGCGCAGGTGCGCGACATCATGGGCCGGTTCCACCACGTGGTGGAGAGCAGCAAGGTGGGGTGCCGGAAGCCCGAGCCCCGCTTCTACGAGATCGCGTGCGAACTGCTCGGTGTGTCCCCCGGGGAGTGCGTGTTCCTCGACGACCTCGGCATCAACCTGAAGCCCGCCGCTGCGATGGGCATGCGCACGATCAAGGTCGGCGAACCGTCACGGGCCCTCGCCGAGCTGTCGGCCCACGTGGGTCTCTCGTTCGACTGACCGAAGTTGACGTTCCCCGTCAGAAGCCGGAGAACGTCTCGTCCATGAGGTCGGCGAGTTCCTGGTCGGAGATCGCCTTCGAACCCGTTGCCGGGCTGCCCGACTCGACACGCGAGACGTGGCGCAGGTCGTACCCGTGCTCCTTGAGGCGCCAGATGCGGTGCTCCACGAAGTGCCACGGACCCATGTTCTCGGGTTCTTCCTGCAGCCACACCACTTCCTTGGCGTTCGGGTAGAGCCCGATCATCGCGTTGATCTGCTCCAGCGGGAACGGGTACAGCTGCTCCACGCGGATGACGGCGACCGGTGCGTTGCGCTTGTCGCGCTCGGACATGGCGTCCCATGCGACCTTGCCACTGCAGAGGACCACACGCTGCACGCGTGACTTGTCACCGACGCGCGGGTCGTCCAGGACCTCCTGGAACGAGCCGTCAAGGACGTCCTCGACACGCGAGCGGCTCTCCTTCATGCGCAGCGGCGCCTTCGGGGTGAAGATGACCAGCGGCTTGCGGATGTCGCGGTGCAGCTGGCGGCGCAGCACGTGGAAGAACTGTGCGGCCGTGGTGGCGTTGACGACCTGGATGTTGTCCTCCGCACACAGCTGCAGGAAGCGCTCGATGCGCGCGCTCGAGTGCTCCGGCCCCTGGCCCTCGTACCCGTGCGGCAGCAACATGACGAGACCGTTCTGCTGCTTCCACTTGTCCTCGGCGGCCACGATGTACTGGTCGATCACGATCTGCGCGCCGTTCACGAAGTCTCCGAACTGGCCCTCCCACAGCACGAGCGC
>JBEGQK010000101.1:0-4728 GCA_041180985.1 Actinomycetota bacterium | reverse complement strand
TTCCGTCGGCAAAGCACCTCGGCATCCCGATGGAGAAGCTGAACATCCACGGTGGCGGCATCGCGCTCGGTCACCCGTTCGGCATGACCGGTGCCCGCATCATGACCACGCTGATCAACGGTCTGCAGTGGGAAGACAAGCAGTACGGCCTCGAGAGCATGTGCGTCGGTGGTGGCCAGGGCATGGCCATGATCGTCGAGCGTCTCAGCTGATCATCTGATTCCCCGGCCCGGCCGGGACAACCGAATCAATCCTGCGGTGCGGCCGTGGTTCTCAACATGAGGGCCACGGCCGCACCCATGATGACCATCAACACCGCGGCGAACGCGAACGTGAATGCAGGCCCCTTCGCGCCGTACATCCACGGGGCCACGAACGACATGCCGACCGCGGCGACGAGGTCACCGCTGGCCTGCAGGCCCTGTGCGGCACTCGCGCGGCCGTGCGGTGCGACCTTCGCCATGAGCGACTGAGAGGCGGGGCTGGAGATCGCGCTGATCAGTCCCTCGACGAGCGCGAACGCAACGAGCAGTCCGGCAGACGGCAGGACCCCGTACACCCAGACGAGCGGCACCATCATCGCGATACCGAGGACGATCATCTTCTCGGGTCCGCGTCGGTCCACCAGGCGGCCGCCCCGCGCACCGAAGACGACGAACGGGATCGTGAACAGCAGGAACGTGAGGCCCACCATGAAGTTGTTGCCGCCCCTGTCCGTGATGTAGCGGTCCCACAGCGCGTCGTAGATGCCGACCGGCAGGAACAGCGTGGCCGACGCAAGGACCGCCGCCCGAACAGGTCGGTGGCGGAGCAGCTCGAGACTCAGCTTTCGTGATTCTGCCGATGTGGGCAGGCGGGGGAGGTCGCGCGAGAGCACCGCGAAGAACACGCAGACGCCGATGCCGGCGAAGATCAAGAATGCCCCGCGCAGACCGAAGGGTCCGATGAGCAGCGCACCGATCAGCGGGCCGCCGGTGAACCCCGCAATCTCCACGCCGCGCAGTCGCGCCATGCGTTCCCCAGCGCGCGACTTGTCGATGTTGGCCGCGATGGCGCGAATGGCCGGGCCGGACATGCCGAGCGACGACCCGGCGATCGCGCGCGCGAAGACGAAGAAGGGGAGCGAGGTCCCGAACGCGAACAGCACGGACCCGATGCAGGCGAGCACCACGCCGGTGAGGACCATCTTCTTCGGTTCGCCGCGGTCGGCGAGTGGCGCGATGGTCAACTGCACGATCAACGACGCGAGGAAGCCCGAAGCCGCGATGTACCCGAGGCCTGCATCGGAGAACCCGTACTTGTCCTGCAGGTCGCTGAGCGCGGGGAAGATCATGCTGTTCGACACGGGAACGCCGAAGCCGCACACGAGCAGCGGGCCGATGCCCATGGTGAAGCGCGACAGCGCCGTCTCTCTCACGGTGATCCTGTCTAGTTGTCGCGCCGCGGGGATTGAAGGATGGCGGTGCTGAACCCCGGCCAGTGCTCCATGCCCCACTCGTCGAACTCGCGCTCCGCGAGCATCACGCACGCGACGTCGGCAACCGGATCCACCCACAGGAAGGTCCCGATGCCGCCGAAGTGCCCGAACGTCGCGGCCGAGTTGTGCGGGCTGGTCCAGTGCGGGAACTTGTGGCCGCGGATCTCGACACCGAGTCCCCACGGGCACGGGTTCATCTGTCCGACACCGGGCAGCATGCCATCGAGTTCGGGGAACACCGGCGTGACCGCATCCACGTACGTGTCTCGACTGATTAGGGCAGGGAAGCGCAACTCGTCGACGAACCGCACGAGGTCGGCGACGTTCGAGCGCACGTCCTTCGCGCACGAGCCATCGAGAAGACTGCTGCCCATGCCGAGCGGCTGGAACACGGCCTCGGAGAGGTAATCGGGAAACGCGATGCCGGTGGCCGACTCGAGGTGTGCCGCGATCATGTCGTAGCCGGTGTTCGAGTAGATCCGTTTCGCGCCGGGCTTGCCGACGGGGTCGTCACCGAAGAACGGGTAGCCACCGGCGTGGGCGAGAAGGTGCCGCAGCGTGCAGCCCTCCTGGCCGACCGCGTCGTCGAGCGTGACGGAACCCTCCTCCACGGCAACGAGCACCGCCCACGCCGCGAGAGGCTTGCTGACGGAGGCAATGCGCTGCACGCGGTCCACATCGCCATGCGCGTGAACGCCGTCGCGGTCGACAACGGCCACACCGAAGTGCTCGACCGGGAAGAGGTCGGCCAGGTGCCAGGCAGCGTCGTAACGGTCAGGCATTCGCGCCGCGGATGAGCTCTGCAACGCGGAAGGCCAGGTCCAGGGACTGGCGGCCGTTCAGGCGCGGGTCACAGATCGTCTGGTAGCGCGTGTCGAGGTCGTCGTTCGTGAGGGAGTGTCCGCCACCGGTGCACTCGGTGACGTCGTCCCCGGTCAGCTCGATGTGGATGCCACCCGGCCAGGTGCCCTCGGCGTTGTGCGCGCGCACGAAGCCGGCAATCTCGTTCACGATGTCCTCGAACTGGCGGGTCTTGCGTCCGTTCGGGGCGGTGATGGTGTTGCCGTGCATCGGGTCGCAGGCCCACACGACCGGGTGGCCCGAGTCGCGCACGGCCTTCAGCAGCGGGCGGAGGGAATCCTCCACCTTGTCGGCACCCATCCGGCTGATGAGCGTGAGGCGACCGGGGATCTGCGCGGGGTTCAGCTTCTCGCACAGCTCGATCACCCATTCGGGCGATGCCGACGGGCCGATCTTGCAGCCGATCGGGTTGCCCACGCCGCGCAGGAACTCGATGTGGGCGCCGTCCAGCTGGCGCGTGCGCTCTCCGATCCACAGCATGTGCGCGGAGCAGTCGTACCACTCGCCGGTGAGGGAATCCTGCCGCGTGAGCGACTCCTCGTAGCCGAGGATGAGTGCCTCGTGGCTGGTGAACACGTCGACCTCGTGGAGGGAGCTGTTGTTCTCGGTGTCGACCCCGCACGCGCGCATGAACCGCAGCGCACGGTCGATCTCCGCGGCGAGTCGCTCGTAGCGCTCGCCTTCCGGGCTCGCCCCGACGAACTCCTGCGTCCACGAGTGCACGCGGTTCAGGTCGGCAAAGCCGCCCTTCGTGAACGCGCGCAGCAGGTTCAGCGTCGATGCGGACTGGTGGTACGCCTGGACGAGACGCTCGGGGTTCGGGATGCGCGCGGCCTCGGTGGGCGACGCGTCGTTCACGATGTGACCGCGGAACGAGGGGATCTCGAGCTCGCCGATCTTCTCGGTGTTCGAGGAACGGGGCTTCGCGAACTGGCCGGCCATTCGGCCGACCTTCACCACGGGAACCCCCATGGAGTAGGTGAGGACGATTGCCATCTGCAGGATGACGCGCAGCTTCTCGCGGATGTTGTTGGCGCTGAACTCCTCGAAGCTCTCGGCGCAGTCGCCGGCCTGCAGCAGGAACGCATTCCCTGCCGCCACCTGGGCGAGCGATGCCTGCAGCGAGCGGGCCTCGCCGGCGAACACGAGCGGGGGATACGTGGAGATCTGCTTCAGCGCTGCGTCCACCGCGGCCGCGTCGGGCCACGTGGGTTGCTGGGCAGCATCGAATTGCTGCCATGAGGTGGGAGTCCAGCTCTTCGCCATAGGGGGTCAAGCCTTGCGGGTGGATCGCCCGTTCGCAACAGGATTAAAGGAAAAGCCGCGCGGCTGACGCTCGTGGCGCCCGCTCACGCGGCTTGTCCGGGTTCTCGTGCTCAGACGGCGAGGATGCGCAGTGCGTCTTCCTTCAGTCCTTCGACGGCGCGGCTGACGAGGCGGCGTGCGGCCTCGGCGGTGACGCCCAGGTCCTCGCCGACCTCGCGGAAGCTCTTGCGCTCCCCGTCGTAGAGACCGAAGCGTGCGGTCACGGCGTAACGAGCGCGCTCGTCGAGGGTGCCGAGCAGCTCGTCGAGCAGTTCGGTGTCGACCATCGCCATGACGGCGTCCTCAGGGGTGCCCTGGCCGTTGTCCATGAGGTCGCCGAGCGTTGCGTCGCCGTCGTCGCCCACGGTCTTGTCGAGGGACACCGGGGTGGTGAGGCGGTGCAGTTCGGCATTGCCGGCATCGAGGGTCTCGCCATCGCCGGAGGCCTGGCGCAGAGCTGCGCGCAGGCTGGCCGAGCGGTCACCCGGGATGCGGATGAGGCTGGCCTTCTGGTCGAGCGCGCGGCCGATGGCCTGGCGGATCCAGAACGTGGCGTAGGTGGAGAACTTGAAGCCGCGGCGCCAGTCGAACTTGTCCACGGCGTGCTCGAGACCGAGGTTGCCTTCCTGGATGAGGTCGAGCAGGTCCATGCCCTGCGGGAGCGGGTAGCGACGGGCGATCGAAACCACCAGGCGCAGGTTGGCGCGGATGAAGCGGTCCTTCGCGGCGGCGGCATTGCGCTTGTCGCGGCGGATCGCGGCGGAGCGCTCGCCCTTCGCCTCGCGGGCGAGTGCGTCGCGGCCGGCCTCGATGGCCTTCGACAGCTCGCGCTCGTCCTCGGCGGTGAGCAGGGCAACCTTGCCGATGTCGTTCAGATACAAACCAATGGAGTCATTCATGATGCGTGTTTCAACATTCCTGGGTCGTCGGGTGTTCCCGGGCGCGGGGTGGCGCCGGGCACATATGGGGGTGACCGTGGGGGGCGGTCCTCGTTCGGGGGGAATGGAGACAGTAACAGACGGGTGGTACCGCGCGCTAGCCCTAATTCCAACCTTCGCCCGAAATGTCCCGACCCCGCCACCTAC
>JBEGQK010000100.1:0-3698 GCA_041180985.1 Actinomycetota bacterium | reverse complement strand
CCGTCGAACACATGGGTGGGGTTGTTGCACAACAGTCCACCGTCGACATAGAGCTCCGCGTTCGCCTCGCCCGTGACACGGTCGTACACAGAACGGAGGCTGATCGGCTGCAGGAGCACCGGCAGCGACATCGACATCCTGGTGGCGACGCGCACGGCCATGTTCGGTGTCGTCTTGATGTGGCAGAACTCGGTCATCATGCGCGTCACGTTGGTGACGGGGATGGCGAGCTCGCGACCGCACCGCTCGTACAACTGGGCGAACGTGATGTCGGCACTGCCCGTCACTTCCTCGAGGATCTCACCGAGGAAGTCGTACAGGCGCTGGCCCGGGTTCATGCCCTTGCGGCGCGCGGCACGCACGAAACCACCGAGCGCACCGCCGGAGCCGTCCTTTGCCAGGCTCTCGATGTCGGCCGGGATCATCTTCTCCATGTACTCGCTGCTCACGCCGAGCGAGGCGAACATCGCGAACATGCTGCCGATGCTGGTGCCGGTGACGCGACGCACGTTCAGCGGGTAGATGCCCTCTTCCTCCAGCACGCGGACCGCACCGATGTAGGCGTAGCCCTTCGCACCCCCGCCCTCGAACGCGAGGTTCTCGTACGGGAACTTGGTGTGGCCCTGACCGGTCGGCTTCACGGGCGGCACCTTGACCGACGACAACGGAGGAAGTTCCTTCGGCTCCGCGTTCGACAACAACATGATCGACGTGTCCTTCGGCGTGCGTGCCATGGTGCAACTCCCTCCCCGCAGTCCCCCGACTGCACAATGCAGACAGTAGCGACTGCATCCTGAACACTATTCGGGCATCTGATCCTTTTGTTGCGGGCACAAGTAGTGTCGACCCGTGCCCCATGACCCGTTGTCCACCCACGGCATCACGGACGGGGACCATGAGAGCAAGGTGCGGTCATTGAGCGAGATGGACCGGGCGATACTCGGCCGGATCGCCGAGGGCGATTCCGACGCGCAGGTGGCCGATGCCGTCTTCCTCAACCTCCAGACGGTGCGCAACCACGTCTCGGGGTTGCTGAGGACGTTCGACTGCACGAACCGGACCCAACTCGCGCTCGCGGTCGTTCATGACCGCTACCGCCGAGCGGACAAGGAAAACAACAATTCTCCAATTGGGTGAAAGGGCACGGGGCTTTTTTCTTGTGTAGGTTCACCGAATGGCGACGGACTCCCCGGGTGCAGCGGGGACACCGCCCCCCGACTACAACCCAGTGGTTGTCTGGTCCATCTTCAACAGCATGCGTGACTACATCTGCGTGCACCGGCCGGTGTTCGGCGGGAACGGTGAGATCGTCGACTGCGAACTGATCTCCTGGAACACCGCGTACGAGAAGGTCCGCACGAAGAAGGTCGAGCGTGGACAGAGAATCGTCGACACGTATTTCCTTCCGGAGAGCGCCCTGGCGCACGTCAACACAGCGTGGACCGACGGGCACTCGTACCAACTCTTCAACCTGAATCCCGATGACGGTGACCGGTACCGACCGAAGGGTGCCGTCGTCGCGATCGAGGTGCAGTGGCAGCGGGCGGGCAACTTCGTGCTCGAGATCGGCAGTGACCTCAGCGAGTTCCAGCAGGTGCAGAACCGGCTGCAGCGACACGAGGCCGAGGTTGCCCATTCGGAGAAGGCGATCGCCATCGCCGAGGACCGCGAGCGGATCGCCCGGGATCTCCATGACTCCATCATCCAGAACCTCTTCGCGGTGTCCCTCACCATCGAGGACATCGCGCGCTCGGCCGACGGCCCGACCCGGGAGCGGCTCTCTGCGGTGCGCGCCACCGTGACCGACGTGATCTCCGAGATTCGTCACGAGATCTTCGATGTGCGCAACACCGAGGACGAGTCTCTGGAGGATGAGCTGAAGTCACTCACGATGGCGCTCGCCGAGGC
This sequence comes from Actinomycetota bacterium, assembly GCA_041180985.1. Lineage (GTDB taxonomy): Bacteria > Actinomycetota > Acidimicrobiia > Acidimicrobiales > Ilumatobacteraceae > UBA2093. The sequence continues at coordinate 1,790 of JBEGQK010000100.1, read as the reverse complement.
GACGGGCGCGAAGGTCTCCGTTGATGCAAAGGTCAACGGCATCTCCACGCGACTGCGCACGAACGTGAGGGCCGTTGTCAGGGAGGCGGCGTCGAATGCTGTCCGTCACGGCAATGCACGCGCAATCTCCGTCTCGGCGACTGCGGAAGGCGGGGTCCTGACACTCTGCGTGGAGAACGACGGTCTCCCCCTGCCCGCGGAAACGGGGCGCGAGAGCGGGACGCTGAACATGGCCGAGAGGGCCAGCCTCCTCGGTGGTGTGATGACGCTCGCGAACACCGATGACGGACTGGTCCGCCTGACATGGCGGGTCCCGATGGAACAGGAAGGCACGGCATGAGCACAGCGTCCGTCTCCGTCGTGATCTGTGACGACCACCAGATGGTGCGCGAGGCACTCGCGAACGTACTGAACGCCCAGGGGATCAACGTGGTGGGTTCTGTCGACACGGAGAAGACCCTGCTGGCGGTTCTCGAGGGGACCCAGGTCGACGTGCTTCTCCTCGACATCGCGCTCAACAACGAATCGGGTCTCGACATCCTGCGGCGGGTCCGCCTGTCGCACTCGGAGACCGCCGTCGTGATGCTCACCTCTTTCAGGTCGGCGTCATCTTTCGTCGCGTCGTACCAAGCCGGGGCATCGGCGTTCGTGCTGAAGACGGGCGACAGTTCGCTCCTCGTGAAGACGATCACCGACGTGAGCATGGGGTTGAACCTCTTCAACCGCGAGGAGGTGCGGGAATCCCTCGAGGAGCTCAGCCGGCGCGGTCTCGACCTGCTCGGCACCCTCGACGAATTCGACCGGGCGATCCTCCGCCTGCTCGGCACCGGTGCGAGTGACCAGCAGATCGCAGAGGCAGTGTTCCTCAACCTGCAGACGGTCAGGAACCGCGTGTCGCGCATGCTGAAGAAATTCGGCTACGAGAACCGCACACAACTTGCGTTGTTCGTGTCACAGGTCGCCGACGAACTCCGGTGAGCCACAGTGGTCCTTCACGGATCACCCATGTGGCAAGTATGGGAATACCGCCACTGCGGGATGAATTCCACTCGCAATCAGGCTGGCGCAATCGTTGAATTGCCCCATGGCAATCGCGACACACACGAACGAGGCACGGGGCAAGCGCGCCACGACCGTCGGTCGAGGCTTCCGCGCCGTCGTCTCCGTGATGCACGTGACCGCGGCTGCGGTCCTCGTACTCATCGTGACGGGGATTCTCGCCCTGGCGATTGCTTCCAATGTCTCGCACGACGGCACGGCCACCTTCTTCGGTCGCGAGGCTCTGATCGTCCGGTCGGGGTCCATGACACCGGCGTTCTCCACCGGGGATGCCGTGCTCGTGCGTCACGTGTCAGGCGGGGAACTCGCACGACTCGGAGTCGGTGACGTCGTCACGTACCGCGCGTCGACGACGTCGCGACTGCTGGTCACCCACCGCATCACGCGGACGGCGGTCGACGCCGCGGGCAACCGCACCTTCATCACCAAGGGTGACGCGAACCCCCAGCCCGACGCCGACCTTGTCGCCGAATCCGCGGTGGTCGGCACCGTGACCCGCGTGGTCCCCCGGCTCGGCTACCTGATGTACGCGACCCAGAACCGCAACACCCTCCTGATGTTCGGTCTCTCCCTCATTCTCGTCCGGATGGCACTGGCGATGGTTCGCCACGCCGAAGGACAGGACAACACACAACCCACCAACGAAGGAACACAATGAACAAGCCCATCACCAAGGTCATCGCATACTGCGGTGCCGCGATCGCCACGGTTGCCGCGGCGACAACCCTGAC
>JBEGQK010000099.1:0-3192 GCA_041180985.1 Actinomycetota bacterium | reverse complement strand
AGGACGATCTCGCGCACGTCCACCTGCTCCACCTCGGCCAGGATCGACTCGACATCGCGGCTTCGTTGCGGACCGCGGAAACTCGGGATCGCGCAGAAACCGCAGTTCCGGTCGCAACCCTCGGCGATCTTCACGTACGCCCACGGTGCCGCGGATTTTGGACGGGGAAGGTTCAGCAGGTCGAACGACGGCACGTCCACACTCACCTTCAATGGCTTGCGACCCAACTGGATCGGCACACCGAAACCGGCCACCTGGTCTGCCTCAGGCATCGCCTCGGCGAGCTCCTGGCCGTAGCGCTCGGCCATGCAGCCGGTGACGACCAGGCGTGAGGAACGCTTGCGCTGGTCATCGAGCGTCAACAGTGTGTCGATGCTCTCCTGACGCGCCTCCTCGATGAAGGCGCACGTGTTGACCACGACGACATCGGCCTTGGACGGGTCATCGGTGGCGACGAGACCCTGGGCAAGCAGGGTGCCCGCGATTTTCTCGGAGTCGACCTGGTTCTTGGGGCAGCCGAGAGTCTCGATGTAGTACCGCTGCGCCACGGTCACGAGCCTACTGACAGTTGAGACGCAGCCCCTTGTATGGCCACTTCATCTTCAGCAACTGGCCGGTCGAGGAGACCGTGATGTACGCAGTGCGGAAGTCCGCGCCACCGAAGCAAATGTTCGTGGTGATGCGGTCATCGGTGGCGACGAAGTTGATGACCTCTCCCTGAGGTGAGATGACCGTGATGCCGCCGTTGATCAACGTGGCGACGCAGATGTTGCCCTCGCCGTCGACGGCGAGCGAGTCGAACAACTGGTACCCGGGCAGTCCGCACAGCATGGTGGGAACGTCGGGCGTGATCGGCCCCACCTTGCCCGGTGCAGTGATCGCGCGCTGGTAGACGCGTCCCGTGTGCGTCTCTGCCCAGTACACGCGGTCTCCGGATGGCGAGAGACCGATCCCGTTCGGCGAGTCGACCGGGAACACGACCTCCTCGATGAACGATCCGTCCGCCTTCGCGTAATAGATGCCCGTGCGGTCGGCCGTGCGGTGGTCGCGGATGCCGTGGTCCGTGAACCAGAACCCGCCGTGCGCGTCGAACACGATGTCGTTCGGTGCGCGCAATGCGATGTCACCGCAGTGCGTGTACAGGTCGGTGACCTCGCCGGTGTCGATGTTCACCTTCTGGATGCGGCCGCCGATGTACTTGGACGGGTCGAACTCTCCGGGGAACAGAAGGTCGCCCATCTGCAGGGGCGTGAACGCACCGCCGTTGTTGCACATGTACAGGAAGCCGTCGGGGCCGAGCGCGAGTCCGTTCGGGAGCCCGACGACGTCGGCAACCTTCGTCTTGGAACCGTCAGGGGCCACCCGCGTCAGTTGGTGACCGAACATCTCGGTCAGGATCACGCTGCCGTCGGCCATCGCCACCGGCCCTTCCGGAAACCTCAGTCCGGTTGTCACGGTTTCGAGAGCCGAATCGGCCATGTGGATCACCCCGTCGCGTCGAGTTCTTCCACACTCATTAGCACGGCACGGGGCTTCGACCCCTCACTGGGTCCGACGACCCCGCGTTCCTCGAGTTCGTCCATCAGACGGCCGGCGCGCGCGAAGCCGACCTTCAACTTGCGCTGCAGCAACGACGTGCTGCCGAGGCCCGAGCGCACGACGATCTCGATTGCCTGGCGCAGGAGACCGTCGTCCCCGTCATTTCCCGTGCTGCCGCCGAAGAGCCCGGGCTGGCTCCCTCCGGCCCCGTCTGCTTCACCCTCGATGCCGCTGACATACGCCACCTCGGGCGACTGGTTGCGCCAGTGTGCGACCACCTGACGCACCTCTTCCTCATCCACCCAAGAACCCTGGATGCGCTGCGGGACGTTCGTGTTGCCCGGGAGCAGCAGCATGTCGCCCTTGCCCACCAGCTTCTCGGCACCGGGCTGGTCGAGAATGACCCGGCTGTCCGTGAGCGACGACACCGCGAACGCCATGCGTGCGGGGATGTTCGCCTTGATGACACCGGTGATGACGTTCACACTGGGGCGCTGTGTGGCGACAATCAGGTGGATGCCGACGGCACGTGCCTTCTGCGCGATGCGGGTGATGCTCTCCTCCACGTCGCGGGCCGCGACCATCATGAGATCGTTCAGCTCGTCGACGACCACCACGATGAACGGGAGCCGTTCGTACGCCGGGAACCCCTCGCGCTGCTGCACCACTTCACCGCGGTCGAACGCCTGGTTGTAGCCACTGATGTCGCGGTAACCCACCTCGACGAGCAGGGTGTAGCGGCGCTCCATCTCCTTCACGGCCCATCCGAGCGCGTTCGCAGCCTTCTTCGGGTTGGTGACCGGCGCGGTGAGCAGGTGCGGCAGACGCGCGTACTGGCCCATCTCCACCTGCTTCGGGTCGATCAGGATGAGCCGCACCTGGTCGGGCGTCGAGCGCATGAGCAACGAGGTGAGGATCGAGTTGATGCCGCTCGACTTTCCCGCACCGGTGGCACCGGCGATGAGCATGTGCGGCGTGCTGGCGAGGTTCATGAACACGGCGCGGCCTGCGATGTCCATGCCGACCGCGACGTCCAGCGGGTGCGTGGCGGTCCGTGCCTCCGGCGACACCATGAGGTCACCGAGCGACACCAACTGGCGCGACTCGTTCGGCACCTCGACACCGATGGCCGACTTGCCGGGGATGGGCGCGAGGATGCGCACATCGGTGGCGGCCATCGAGTACGCGATGTCACGGTTGAGGCTGGTGACCTTGGCGACCTTCACGCCCGCACCGAGTTCCAGCTCGAATCGCGTGACGGTGGGTCCGACGGTCTTCTCGAGCAGGCGCGTGTCGACGCCGTGCGACGCCAACGCCTCGACGAGAAGATGGCCGCGCTCGGCCACCCGCGCCATGTTGACCTCGTGCACCTCGGTGAGCCCGAGGATCTTCACGCTCGGCAGCGTCCACTGACCGGGCCTCGCGGGCACGGCGGTGCTCATCGGCACCTCGTCGTTGCGGTGCGCCATGCCCGGCTTCTGGTGGAACTCGGGGTCGACGGGAACGGGGGCCGACGACGGCTTCACGCGCGGCTTCTTCTCCGCGGGAGTGTCGAACTCATTCGCCATGTCGTAGAGCTTCGGCCGCCTCTGCGCGGGCGCCGGTGCCGACGGTTCGTCACCGAGGTCGTACATGCCGGGCTGGCGACGACGC
>JBEGQK010000098.1:0-2611 GCA_041180985.1 Actinomycetota bacterium | reverse complement strand
ACGATGCCGTGCAGCACGCCGAAGGCGAGCATCGCGTACGGCGAGGGGAGCGTGCCGTACATCGTGATGATGAACGCACCGACCGAGAGGCCCCCGATGCTCGCGCGGAACGGACCGGTGTTCTGCGTGAAGCGACCGCCGATCGGACCGAGGAACAGCATCGGCATGGCGAACAACGAGATGCCTAGATTGGCCACCCACTCTGCGGCGTGCATGTCCTTCATCATGAGTGACCACAGCGCGTCGAACGTGCCGATCATGATGAAGAGGGCGAGCCCGATGACGATGGTCCCGGCGAACGCACGGATGCGGAAGAGATCAAAGGCCAGCCGTTGTGACGGCGCATCATCGATGTCGGTCTCGGTCACATGGATGCGCGTCACCCCGATCCCGATGACGGCCATCGCCGCACTGATCATGAGGAACGGAGCGGGGATGCCGAGTGCGCTGACCGTGACGGCGGAGAGGACGGGCCCGAGCGTGAAGCCACCCACGTCGAAGCTGAGCGCGCGTCCGAGGTTCGAGCCCATGTTCTCCGGGTCGGCGAGGATCACGATGCGCCGGACGGCCGGGTAGATCATCCCGTTGCCGACACCCATCACTGCGCGAGCCACGAAGAGCGTCGCGAACGACCGTCCGAAACCGAAACTGCAGCAGCCGACCAGCTGGACGAGTATCCCGAGCAGGATCATCCGCTTGGCGTGGCCACGGTCCGCGTACGGCGCAAGGAAGACGTTCGAGAAGAACCCGGCGAAGAACCCGACACCCAGGATCAAGCCGAGGTGCGACTCGGTGATCCCGTACTTGTCACGCAGGTCATCGATGATCGTGAACATCGTGCCGTAGCTCATGGACCCGAGCCCGGACGCGCACAGCAGGAGAAGGACGGATCGCTTCTTCACGGCTCAGGCCAGTGTGGACTTCAGGTGGACGACGAGTTCGCCCCACGAGCCGCGCAGACCCGGGTGCAGGTCGAACCCCGCGACATCGTCGATGCGCACCCACTGCAGGTCCTCGGATTCCGCATTCGCCTCGTGCGCTCCGGCGTCGGTGGCCGTGTGGGCGATCACGGTGTCGTAGCGCCAGTTGCCGTGGTTGTCGGAGAACACGCCCTTGAAGTCGAGGTGCTCCGGCTCGATGCCGGCCTCTTCGTACGCCTCGCGGGCAGCCGCCATGTACGAGTCCTCGTGGGAATCGAGTGCGCCACCCGGCAGGGCCCACGTGCCGCCCCCGTGCGTCCACGCGGCGCGCAACTGGAGCAGGACGAGTGGTTCCTCGGTGTCGGTGCGCACGAGCAGCAGACCTGCGGCGCCGTTCACGCCCCAGTGGCGTTGACCGCAGTTGCAGTACACCCACCCGTTTCCGTCACCAAAAGCCACGCACCGATGATGCCATAGGGTGTGGTCCATGAAGGCAACCAGGCTCACCGGTGTGATGGGGGTGCGGGTCGACGGGATCGACGTGCGAACGGTTTCCGACGCCGAACTGGCGGAACTGCGCGCACTCGTGTGTGAGCACGAGGTCGCCCACATCACCGGCCAATCGCTCACGCCGCAGGAGCAGGTGGAGTTCTCGCGCCGTCTCGGGCCTGCAGCCGACTCACCGTTCATCGAGCCGATCGCGGAACACCCCGAGGTCATCAAGGTGCTGAAGCTGGCGACCGACGGGAAGGTCCTCAACTTCGGCGGCGCGTGGCACAGCGACTTCAGTTTCCAGCCGAACCCACCCTCGTTCACCATCCTCCACGCGCTCGACATCCCGGATTTCGGCGGCGACACCTGCTTCTCCTCCATGACGGCGGCCTACGAAGCGCTCTCGGCTCAGCAGAAGGAGGACTTCCTCTCCCTGCGGGGCGTCCACACCGCCCGCGACGCCTACTCGCCGCGCATGCAGCAGTACCACAGCGGTCTCACCGCCATGAACATCGTGTGCGACGAGACCGCGTACGAGGTGATGCTGCACCCGCTGGTCCGCGTCCACCCGGAGACCGGCAAGTCGGTGCTGTTCTACAACCGCGCGTACGTGCGCGACATCGCCGGCATCGACGACGAGGCCGCGAAGAAGGCGTTGATGGAGTGGCTGCACCTGCACACCACGGATGCCAAGTTCGGGTACCGCCACAGGTGGACCGAGGGCGACCTCGTCATCTGGGACAACCGCAGCACGCAGCACTACGCGCTGAACGACTACGTCGGTTTCCGTCGCGAACTGCACCGCACCACCATCGCGGGCGAGATCCCCATCCCGGCCTGATGTCCTTCGACTGGCGCACGGCCACCGATGCCGAGGTGGACCTGCAGTACTCGCCGTCGAAGTTCGGTCTGCAACCGCTCGACGCGTACCTGCGCGAGTACCACGAGCTCAGCGCTCCGTGGGCCGGGAAGGACCTGGTCACTCCCGGGGCGCCGCTGCTCGTGTACATCCATGGCGGGTACTGGCAGCGGCTCTCCGCAGCGGACTCGTTGTTCAACGCACCGGATGCCGGACGGCTGGGATTCTCGCTCCACGCGACCGAGTACACGCTCGCACCGCACGCAACGGTCGAGCAGATCGTGCAGGAATGCATCGACGACGTCGTCGGCGTTCTCGGCCGAGCGGACGCACCGCGCGT
>JBEGQK010000097.1:0-6621 GCA_041180985.1 Actinomycetota bacterium | reverse complement strand
CCATCAACTGGCGAATGTCGTCCTTCGTGGCGAGATTGGTGACGTCGACACTGGTCAACATGGACATCACTGTAGACGTGGCGTCGGGACCGATGGATCTGTCGAAGCACTCCCGCAGGTGTCGGATCTTGTCGTCATCAATGGGCACGGGGTCTACCTTCCGTCTGTGGACGTCAGGAATGTGTGTGGCCGGGACCCGGCCACGGCAAGAGGGTCAGCCGGCAGGGTGGAAGCGATAGATGGCGGCTCCCTTGCCGGTGTCGTGCCACTCGACCTCGACCCTCATGCCGATGTGCACGTCGTCGACGGGGCAGCCGACGATGTTCGTCTGCACCCTGGGGCCCTCGTCGAGTTCGACGTAGGCATACACGTACGGGCCGACTTCTTTCCACTCGCCTGAGCCCTTGCGGATGATGGTGAACGAGTACACCGTGCCCTTGCCCGAGGCATCGAATGTTCGAAGGTTCTCCTGCCAGCAGTTCGGGCACGACCGCCGCGGCACCCACAGGACGAGGTCGCACGCATCACATTTCTGCAGCGTGAAACGTCCCTCCGTGGTGGCGTCCCAGAACGCCTGGCTGGTCGACGTGATGATCGGTGCGGGGTTGGGAAGCGTGCTCATGCGTTCTCCTGTCCGAGGATCACGGTGACCGAACCGTGACGCGAACCGAGGCTGCCCCCGGTCCCGTGGGCGAGTGCCACCTGGCAGTCGGGCACCTGCACTGCGGGGTGTGCCTCGCCGCGCAACTGGCGCACCGCCTCGATGACCTTGGTCATGCCGCCACGGTTCGACGGGTGGTTGTTGCACAGACCGCCGCCGTCGGTGTTGAACGGAAGGATGCCGTGCGGTGCGACGAGGGCACCGTCGGAGACGAACGCACCACCCTTGCCCTTCTCGCAGAAGCCGAGGTCCTCGATCGTCTGCAGGACGGTGATGGTGAAACTGTCGTAGATCGATGCGTAGTCGATGTCCTTCACCGACACGCCTGCCTCCGCGAACGCGCGCGGGCCGGACCACACGGCACCCGTGTACGTCAGGTCGATGCGGCCGTTGTTCGTGTGCTTGATGGCCTCCCCGTGACCGAGGATCTTCGCGTTCGTCCGGCCGAGTGACCTGGCCACCTCAGGCGACACGATGACAAGTGCGCCGCCGCCGTCGGTGACGACGCAGCAGTCGAGCCTGTGCAACGGGTCAGCCACCATCGGCGAGTTGACCACGTCCTCGACGGTGACGGCATAGGGCAGCAACGCGTTCGGGTTGTGCTGGGCATGGATGCTGGCGGCCACCTTGATCTCCGCCAGTTGCTCCGCCGTGGTGCCGAATTCGTGCATGTGGCGCTGGGCGGCGAGGGCGTACGAGTGGGGAGCGCCGCTGACGCCCCATGTGCTCTCGAAACCGGTTTCCGGGCCCGGCATGAACGACATCCGCTCCACGCCCGCACCGCTGCGCGGCTTGCCCGCGAGCGTCACGAGCGCGACCGAGCACTTGCCCGCTGCGATGGCCGCGGCCGCGTGACCGACATGTGCCAGGTACGACGAACCACCGGTCTCGGTGTTGTCGAAGTACTTCGGCTGGAGCCCCCAGTGCGTGACCAATGAGAACGCGCCCATGCCCGTGGTGGAGTCGCAGAACACGGCATCAACGTCCGACATGGTGAGGCCGGCATCGGCGAGGGCGCCGAGGGCGACCTCGGTGTGGATCTCGAAAATCGTGCGGTCCGGGATCTCCCGCCGGGGGTGTTCGTAAATGCCGGCCACGTAGGCGGCTCCGCGAATCGTCATGAATCAATGTTCACAGACGCAGTGCGTGAATCTCTGGTCGGGGTGACAGGATTTGAACCTGCGGCCTCGTCGTCCCGAACGACGCGCGCTACCAAGCTGCGCCACACCCCGGTGTGGATTCGTCGGGCGTGCCCGGCGAACTACTGAACGAGGCTATCCGCGGTTTCTGCCGCTGCCTCTTGTGCGGCGGACTCATCGGTTTCGACGGTGGATTCTGCGGTTTCGGGCGAGGGAATGCCCTCTGCGTAGCAACCACCGTTCACGACTGCGTCCACGGCACGGCGAAGTCGGAGGGCGTCGAGCGGCTTGATGATCCAACCGTTCGCACCGCTGCGACGCGCCATGTGCACGTCGACGTCGCGGTCAAGGAGCATCAGCACCGGGATGTTCGGCAGCACACCCGAGCTTGCGTCGAGACGGAGGTCCATGGTGATGGCCATGCCGCCCATGGTGCCGACCTGGAGGTCGAGGATCGCGATGTCAGGCGTGCGATCGGCGACGACATCGGCCACCTTGCGTCCGTTGGTGACGACCTGGAATGACGTGGAGGGAGACCCGAGTGCGGCCACGACTTCGTCGAGAACCCACTGGGCATCGGTTGCGATGAGAACGTGCACGGAACGACTCTACTTGCGGGTCCTGCCCGGTCACTTGCCCCTATGCCGACAACTGGTCGGCGAGCACCGATATCCCCGCCATGTCGTAGATGTCCCCGGCCGATTCCGAGGCTCGCGCATGCGCGGCCCCGGGGAAGACCGCCCGGGTCTGCTCCGCGAAGCCCCGGAGAACGGATTCCGCGGCGCGTGACTCGGCGACGAGTCCGGGGAACACGTCAGCAACAGAACCACCGAATGCGGGGGGCACCCGGTTCTCGATGACACACCGGAGGTCGATCGAGAGCCGGTGGAGTTCGGCGACGAACCAGTCGGCCTCGACGATCGCGTCGGCCGACGGTGACGCGACCACGACGAACGAGGTGTTGTCGCCGCGCAGGAGACGGGCCACGGCGAGAGCCCGCTGGCTGAACTCGCTCTCCATCCCGCTGAACGCCTGGAGGAAACCGATGGCACCCGACAATGCATCATTCCCGATCACCTTCCCGATTGCCTTGACGACCGGTTGCATCGCAGCACCAGCGATGCGCAGGCCGCCGCGTCCCTGCGCAACGAGAACCTTGACTATGGGATGCTGCAGGAATCGCGCGAGCCTCTCGGGCGACTCGAGGAAGTCGAGAGCACTGCGGGTGGGTGGTGTGTCGACGATGACGACGTCGAAGCGGGGGTCGTTCGAGAGCGAGTGGAGTCTCTCGGCGGCCATGTAGTCGCGCGTCCCCGACAGTGACTGCGAGAGCCCCCTGTAGAACGGGTTGGTGAGGACGCGCTGTGCCTGTTCCTCGCTCCTCGACGTGGAGACGACCAGCGAGTCGAACGTCGCCTGGACGTCGAGCATCGCGACCCACAGTTCTCCCGGGGCATCGCACGACACGCGCACGGGTTCGTTCGCCACCGCATCGCCGAGCCCGATGGCATCTGCGAGTCGTTTCGCCGGGTCGATGGTCAGCACCACCGCCCGGCGTCCCTGTCGGGCCGCCATCAGGCCGAGTGCTGCCGCGCAACTCGTCTTTCCCACGCCACCCGTTCCGCAGGTGACGATCACCTTCGATCCGGAGATGAGACCCGAGACCGCGGTGCTCACGGGAGGTCACCGATTGCGTCCGTCAGGTCGCCGGCAACAAGACGCACGAGGTCGTTGCCCGTTGCCACATGGTGCCCTGCGTGAAGTTGGTCGATCGGGAGCGAACCGGAGAGGAATTCCATTGCCTCGTCCTCGGCATGCCGTCGCGCCCGGACATATTCGACCGCCGCACCGATGTCACGGTCGTTGCCGGGGACGACACCGGCAGGGACGCCGGTGTGGATGCCGTTCACGACGACGGGCGAGAGTGCCACGCCGAGGTTGCCCGTGATCTCGCGTGATGTGTCGAGCAGTTCGGACACCGGTGTCATTGCCGGTCTGGTGACAAGGGTGACGCGCAGTTTGTCGGCCTCGGTGAACATCTGGAGGACGTCGTCGGCCTGTTGGGCGATGGGGCCACCGGGGACCGTGCGCTTCAGGGTGCGCGGCGCGCGCAGGAGATCGACCGCATGGCCCGCAGCGGGGCCATCGATGATGATGACGTCGTGTTCGTCCTCGCGGACGAGTTGCTTGATCTTTCCGAGCACGAGGAGATCGTCGATGCCTGGTGCGGTGCTCGCCACCAGGTCGACGATGCCGAGTCGGTCAAGTTGTTTCGTCAGCACGCCGAGCCCTCGACCCCGCAGGTATTCCGACAACGCGGCACCCGCCGAGAGGGCGAGGTGCTCCACCCCGTCGATTCCCAACGGTTCGTTCTTTTTCCCGTCTATTTCGACGTGGAGCACCGACAATCCGGCATCTGTGGCAACTGTCGCAAGAGCCCGGGACACCACGGATTTCCCGACACCGCCTTTCCCCGCAACAATGAGAGCCCTGGATGCGGTGAAGAAATGGCGGATGTCCATGGGGCTGCGTCAGGTTCGTGAGGTGTTCGGTGATGGAGAAGAGGAGAGACCAGTGAGGGTAGGCGCAAAGACCCGCATGATGTGCGGACTGGGACTCGTTCTCGCGGCGCCGCTGATGGCGCTGGCACCTGCCCGGGCGGCGACCTCCGCTCCTGCCGCCGCGAATTCGCTCGCTCCCGTGGACGTCGTCGAGGTCTCTGGGCTCATCGACCGCATCTCTGCCGACTCCATCCGCACCTCGCTGGAGCGCAGCGAGACGAACGGTGCACAGGCGGTCATCCTGCAGGTCAACACGCGCGGGGCCGTGATCGGTCGCGATGCGATGGCAGCCCTGTTGTCCGACATCAAGCACTCGAAGATCCCCGTTGCGATCTGGGTGGGACCGAGTGGTGCCCGCTTGTACGGCCTGCCCGCGCAGATGGTGGCGGTTGCCGACGTTGCCGCGATGGCTCCTGGCACGCGCATCGGCCGAACGGGAACCCTGCTGAGCGTCGACGACGCTCCGGTCTCGTTCGGCAAGGCCGACGACATGCTGCGTGTGGGAACGCTCGGTTTCCTCGAGGCACGTGAACAGAAGGTGCTGAAGTTCGCCGGCGATGACCGCGGGGTGCCGGTGCTGCGCAACATGCTTCTTGCCATGGACGGCCTCACAGTGAAGGGGCGAGCCCTCGACACCGTGTACGACAGTCTGGGCGACTCCGGACAGGTGGACCGCGCCGCGACGGAAACGCGGTTCTTCAAGTTGGGGCTCGTGCCGCGTCTCTTCCACACTGTTGCGTCACCCTCGTCGGCGTACCTGCTCGCCACGGTCGGTCTTGCCTTGCTCGTGTTCGAGTTCTTCACCGCCGGGGTCGGTGTCGCCGGTCTCGTCGGGGCGGTCTGTCTTCTCTTCGGCACGATGGGGTTCGGCGCGATGCCCATGAACGGCACCGCGATCCTTCTCTTCCTCCTCGCCTTCGTGGCATTCGCCGTCGACGTCCAGGTGGGGGTGCCCCGTTTCTGGACCGGCGTCGGCATGGTTCTCTACGTCATCAGTTCGTTCAGCCTGTTCCGGGGTGCCGATGGCATGACGCTCCGGCCGGGTTGGATCACGCTCTCCGCCTGCATCATCGGCATCGCCCTGACGTACGTGGTGGGGATGCCTTCCATGACGCGCACACGATTCGCGACCCCGACCATCGGCCGCGACAATCTCGTCGGTGAGGTCGGGACTGCTGTCGGCGCCATCGATCCCGAGGGTGTCGTGCTGGTGAATGGCGCACGCTGGCGCGCGCGCGTCAACCGTTCGACCCCGCTCGCCGATGCACAGCAGATGCGTGTCACCGGCATCGACGGCATCACGCTGGAGGTGGAGCCGCTCGAGGGTGGTGCCCGCGACTACCGCGAGATGCGCAACAAGTCCGAGTGATCAGATGACGGTGCCGGCGGAACCGCCGGTTCCCGCGACGTCGCGGCCCGCTGCCGCCCACGCCTTCATCCCCCCGGTCATGTTCATCGCGGTGTAACCCTTGTTCAGGAGCCACGCGGTGACCTTGCCGGAGCGGTTGCCTGACCGGCAGATGCACACGATCGCCTTCGCGTCGCTGACTTCGTCGATGCGGGACGGGAGCTGTGCCATGGGGATGTGCACCGCGCCGTCGACCCTGCCTGCCTGCCATTCGTCGTCCTCCCGGCAATCGAGGAGCATCACGGAACCGTCGGTGTCGACATCGTTCACGTCGATCGTGGGCAACTGTGCGGGGATGTTGCTGGATGCCCACGCGCCGTAGCCACCAATCAGGTCGGAGGTGTCGGTGAACCCGTGCGAACGCAACAGGCTCGACGCGATGGAGGAGCGGTAGCCACCGGCACAGAAGACGATGGTGGGTGCGTCCCAGTCGAGTTCGTGGATGGTCTGCAGCAACGTGGGCAGCGGGATGTTGCGCGCTCCGGGGAGCGTGCCGAACTCGACCTCCCCCTCGTTGCGCACGTCAATCAGAACGAGGTCCTTCACCGATGCGATGCGCTCCGCGAGTGCCTCCACCGAGAGTCGTGACTGGCGTTCGGTGAGTTCCGGCCGCGTGAAGAAGACGCGGACGGGTTCCTCCAGTGCACCGAGGACGTTGTCGAAGCCGATGCGCGCGAGGCGGGTGCGTGCTTCTTGCTCGTGGCCCGAGTCCGTGACGAGGATGATCGGGGTGTCCGGTTCCATGACCTCGCCGACATACTCGGCAAAGCGGCCGGTGAGGCCGACGTTGACCGAACCACGCAGGTGACCGAGCGCAAAGGACCAGTCGTCTCGCGCGTCGATGACGACCGC
>JBEGQK010000096.1:0-3047 GCA_041180985.1 Actinomycetota bacterium | reverse complement strand
TCGATCTCGACGGCGCGCGACAACGACGACCGGAACACCCGCCGACGCGAGCGTGCGAGCGAACGACGCGCCGATACCTGCAGATGCGCCAGTAACGAGCGCGCGCTGAAATGGGAACTTCGACACGCGCGTCAGTGACCCGACGACGTTGCGCCGCTGGATCCGCCTGCGGCAGCCAATCGAGCCTGAGCACGACGAAGGTCACCCTCAACCTCGGCCGAATGTTCTGTTCGCATCTGCTCTTCAGCACGCACCGCAGCTTCTTGTGCACGTTTCACGTCGATGTCTTGCGCGAGTTCTGCTGCGTCACTCAAAATCGACACATGATCGCCACCGACCTCGACGAATCCGAGATGCACTGCGATGTCCTGCACGGAGCCGTCGACGAGGTACACACGAGTGTGATTCTCGGTGAGAGCACCGAGGAACGGCGCGTGACCCGGCAAAAAGGCGATTTCGCCTCCGCCAAGCGTTCGTGTGATCACCTGCGTGGCGTCGCCCGAGAACAACACGCGCTCGGGTGACACCACCTCGACGCGAAGAACAGTGCCGGCATCTGCCATTACGCGTTCTCCTGCAGCGCCTTTGCCTTCGCAAGAACTTGCTCAACGCTGCCGACGTTCAAGAACGCCTGCTCCGGAACGTCGTCGAGTTCGCCGTTGATCAACGACTCGAAAGACTCGACCGTTTCCGCGACGGGCACATACTCGCCCGGCACGCTGGTGAAGACTTCGGCCACGTAGAACGGCTGCGACAGGAAGCGCTGCACCTTGCGCGCACGCGACACGGTGAGACGGTCTTCCTCCGACAACTCGTCGAGACCGAGAATCGCGATGATGTCTTGCAGTTCCTTGTAGCGCTGCAAGATTTCCTGCACGCGACGTGCGACTGCGTAGTGACGATCGCCCACGACCTCCGGGCTGAGAATTGTCGACGTCGACGCCAACGGGTCCACTGCCGGATAAATACCGAGCGATGCGATTTGTCGCGAAAGTTCCGTCGTTGCGTCCAAGAAGGTGAACGTCGTGAACGGTGCAGGGTCGGTGTAGTCGTCCGCAGGCACGTACACCGCCTGCAACGACGTGATCGAACGACCACGCGTCGAGGTGATGCGCTCCTGCAACTGACCCATTTCGTCGGCGAGTGTGGGCTGGTAACCCACGGCCGATGGCATACGACCGAGAAGTGTCGACACTTCAGAACCCGCTTGCACGAAGCGGAAGATGTTGTCGACGAACAACAACACGTCCTGGTTCTGCACGTCACGGAAGTACTCCGCCATCGTGAGGGCCGACAATGCAACGCGAAGGCGCACGCCCGGCGGTTCGTCCATCTGGCCGAACACGAGTGCGGCCTTTTCGAACACTCCGGACTCTTCCATCTCGAGTCGAAGGTCGGTGCCTTCACGTGTGCGCTCGCCCACTCCGGCGAACACCGACACACCACCGTGCTTCGATGCCACGCGGTTGATCATCTCGGTGATGAGAACGGTCTTGCCCACTCCTGCACCGCCGAACAGACCGATCTTTCCGCCGGCCAGGTACGGGGTGAGCAGGTCGATGACCTTGATGCCCGTCTCGAACATGCGCTTCGAGGGCTCGAGGGTGTCGAACGCCGGCGCCGGGCGGTGGATGTCCCAGCGCTCGATGTCGGCGAAGTCCGCCTCGTTGCCGTCGAGAACCTCGCCCCACACGTTCCACACGTGGCCGAGAGTCTTGTTGCCGACC
This sequence comes from Actinomycetota bacterium, assembly GCA_041180985.1. GTDB lineage: Bacteria > Actinomycetota > Acidimicrobiia > Acidimicrobiales > Ilumatobacteraceae > UBA2093. The sequence goes on along the minus strand of JBEGQK010000096.1, from coordinate 1,320 downwards.
GGCACCTGGATGCCGTGGCCGGTGTTGCGCACGGCGGTGCCGCGCTGCAGACCGTCGGTCGGCTTCAGGCAGACGGCGCGGACGCGGCTGTCGCCGAGCTGCTGTGCAACCTCGGCGAGGATCCGGTTCGGCTTGCCGTCCACCATGACGGTGAATTCGACGGCGGAGTTGAGTTCCGGAAGAGCCCCGCGCGGGAACTCGACGTCGATCACCGGACCGGCGATGGCAACAACGCGACCGTCTTGGCTGTTCTCTGTCATGGTCATCTGGATGTCTCCTGTTACTCGCCCGACGACAACGCTTCAGCACCGCCGACGATCTCCATGATCTCGGTGGTGATTGCGTCCTGACGGGCACGGTTCATGATTCGCGAAAGGTTCTTGATGAGTTCTTCCGCGTTGTCTGTTGCGGACTTCATTGCCCGCTGGCGGAATGCGTGCTCGGATGCGGCAGCGTTCAGCAACGCCGCGTACACGCGGGCCTCCACATAACGCGGAAGAAGGGTGGTGAGGATGAGCTCGGGCGAGGGCTCGAACTCGTAGTCATGGCCGGCTTCGTTCTTGGCATCGCCGCCCTCGGCGACCTGCGCGTCGAGCGGCACCAGCGGGCGCTGCACGACTTCCTGCGAACCGGCAGAGATGAAACGGGTGTAGACGAGCTCGACGCGGTCGACCTGGCCGGACTCGTAGAGCCCGCGCACGAACTCGCCGATTTCCTTGGCGGTCTCGTACGACGGGTTCTCGGTGAAACCGGTGAACGAACGGGCGATGTTGTACCCGCGGAAGCGGAAGTAGCCCTCTGCCTTGCGGCCGACGGCGACGATCTGGTGGCCGCGGCCCTGGACCGCGTCAGCCTTGATCTCACCCTCGGTGGCACGTAGCACACCGGCGTTGTAGCCGCCGCAGAGACCACGGTCGGCGGACAGCACCACGTAGCACACGTTCTTCACGGTGTCGCGGCCGGCGAGCAACGGCTGACCACTCCCGGCACCTGCTGCAGACAAGTCACGAACAACCTCGGTGATCCGATCGGAGTACGGCACGGCGGCGATCACTCGCTGCTGCGCCTTCACGATGCGCGACGCAGCAATGAGTTCCATTGCGCGCGTGATCTTCTTGGTTGCCTGCACCGAGCGGATTCGCCCACGCAGGATTCGTTCCTGTCCGCCAGCCACTCAGATCACTCCGTTGCGAGGGTCTTGTCGCTGTTGGCCTCGCCGAGTGCGTCGGCGGAGGTTGCGGTGGGGTCTGCCTTGGCTGCCGAGGCACCCGAGGTCTTGAAACCGGCCTTGAACGAGGTGACGATCTGGGCGAGGTCCGC
>JBEGQK010000095.1:0-5168 GCA_041180985.1 Actinomycetota bacterium | reverse complement strand
CGGATGGTCGACGAGAGTTTCTGCGTGACGGGGTCGAGAGCGACGCCGACGATGTACTGCCCGCCCACCTCGAGGAACTTCACGTCACCGCCGTAACGGACCTCCACGGTGTCGGCGGCGGCGTAGCCCTCGAGCGAACCGGCGCGCACCTGCTGCACCAGGAACGTCGCAGCCACGGGGTCGATCGACTGCACCTTGCCGGTGAACACGGCCTGGGCCGTCGGCGGCAGGGGGCATCCCTCGGGAACCGTGGTGACGGCGCTCGGCAGCGTGGTCGTCGTGGTGGATGTGGTCGTCGACGTGGAGGTGCTGGTGGTGGACGACGCGAGCGGGTCGACAATGGTCGTGGTGGTCGATGTCTCCGCGGTGACCGGGGCGACCACGGCCGGCGCGAACACCGCGAGAATGCCCGCCGCGAGGGCGGTTCCGATCAGGCGAGCACGCATTGATTCAACGCTAGCCATCGGTGCGGCCGTAGGTTGGGCGCATGGGACTGGACCCGACACGGAAGAGAGTCGCGCGCAAGTCGGACGTCTGGTTCGTCATTGCCGCGATCACTGCTGCGTTCGCGCTCGTGGCGTGGGGATTCCTCGGCTGACATGACGAAGGACATCTGGGACGGCCTGTACGGCGACATCGAGGTGCGCCGCATGCAACCGTACGAAGCGGTGAAGGAGTACCTGTGCCCCGGATGCAACCGTGAGATTCCCGCCGGCACGGGCCACACCGTCACCGTGCCGAAGGACGCACCGGACCTTCGTCGTCACTGGCACCACGTCTGCTGGCAACGTCGCAGCCGTTGACGCCTGACGTTCAGAACGCGTCGTGCATGATCTCGAGAGACGTACCGGTGACAGCGGCGACATCGAACCGCACGGTGAGACCCCGCTCTTCGAGCGTCCTGACGAACGCAAAGCCCGCGCGACGCACACGTTGCTGTTTCAACGGCGTCATCGCCTCCCACGGCGAACCCCACGCATTCGATGCACGCGCCTTCACCTCGCAGACGACGATCACCGACCCGCGGCGGGCCACCACGTCGAGCTCTCCCCCGCGCATCGTCCAGTTACGGGCGATGACGCGGTAACCGTTCCGTTCGTACCAGCGGGCCACGAGATCCTCGGCCCAGCGTGCGCGCGCTAGTCGCGCCGTTCGATCTCGCCCGTGTCCAGGATGTCGTTGTCCGGCAGCTCCTCGACGTTCACGTCCTTGAAGCTCAGCACCTTCACCGTGGGGATGAACCGGGTCTTGCGGTACATGTCCCATACCCATGCGTCTGTCATCACCACTTCGATCAACGGCCGCGCGGAGTCACCGGTGACGGTGACCTTCACGTCATTGGCCAGGTAGAACCGGCGTTCGGTCTCGACGGCATAACGGAACATGCCCACGACGTCCTGGTATTCCTGCGCGAGCTTGTACTCGCGGTCAGCCTCGAAATTCTCGAGATCGTCGGAGTTCATGGTGCGCGCCGGTCAACGGACCGGCCGGTTCCTAGTTGTCGCGCTTCTCGCGGACCTTGGCTGCCTTGCCAACGCGATCACGGAGGTAGTAGAGCTTGGCGCGACGGACGTCGCCCTTGCGCAAGACCTCGAGCTTTGCAACGGACGGGCCGTGCACGGGGAACGTGCGCTCCACACCCACGCCGTAGCTGACCTTGCGGACGGTGTAGGTCTCGGCGATGCCCGAGCCCTTGATGGCGGTCACGTTGCCCTGGAACACCTGGATGCGCTCCTTGCCGGACTCGACAACGCGCACGTGCACCTTGACCTCGTCGCCGGGGCCGAAAGCGGGGATGTCATCACGCTTGTTCTGGTTGTCAACGATGTCGGTGGTCTTCATGGCAATTCCTTGAGCGGCTTCAATGTGGGCATTCAGCGCCCCGAGGGGCCGCCATCTGCGAAGAATGAAGGATACGAGACAGGGTCCACCCCTTCCAACAGGGTCTTTTCGGCATCTGTCAGGCCACCACGGGCCTCGATGAGGTCGGGGCGCTGCTGCACGGTGCGCCACAGGGCCTGCAGGTGCCTCCAGGACTCGATCCGGGCATGGTCACCGCTGCGCAGCACTTCGGGCACCTCCCAGCCCCGGAACTCGGCCGGGCGGGTGTATTGGGGCTCCTCCAGGAGGCCGGATTGGCCGAAGGATTCGGTGACCGGCGAGACCGCGTTGCCCATGACGCCGGGGATCAACCGTGTCACGGCCTCGATGACGAGGCACGCGGCCACCTCCCCGCCGGCGAGCACAACGTCACCCACCGAGACCTCGTGGTCCACGAGGTGCTCACGAACTCGTTGGTCGACCCCCTCGTAGCGACCGCACAGCAGACTGAACCCGCCGGAGTCGGCGAGCGCCTGCGCGATCGACTGGTCGAACTTCTGGCCGCCGGGGCCGAGGAGGATCAACGGCCGCGGGGGGTCAACGGACTCGACGGCATCGAACAACGGCTCGGGGCGCATCAACATGCCCGCACCACCGCCGAACGGCGTGTCGTCGACCGTGCGGTGCACGTCGGTGGCGTGTGCGCGGATGTCGTGGCAACGAAGGTCGACATGGCCGTTCGAGCGCGCGCGACCGAGGAGACTCTGCGAGCAGAAGCCGTCCACCATGTCGGGGAAGATCGAGAACACGTCGATGCGCACGGTGCGAAACTACCGAATCAGTCGTTGAGGTCGAACAGACCCTCGGGCGGGTCGATGGTGGTGATGCCGTCGATGCAGGACAGCACGAACGGCATGGGCACCAGCGCGCCGTTGTCCAGCTCGAGCAGTTCGTGGGCCGGGTTCTGCAGGACCGACACGCACGTGCCGACTTCGGCACCGGAGGCGTCGACCACCGTGGAGCCGATGAGCTCGTGGACCCACAGGGCCCCGTCCGACTCGATGGGTGCGCCGTACAGCACCTTGTTGGTCAGCTTCTCGATGTCGTTGCGGTCATCGATGCCCTCGAAGTGCACGACGAAGCGCTCCTTCTCGGGGCGGCTCCTCGTGATGACGAGCTCGCGGCGTCCCTGCGGGGTCTCGATGACGAGAACGGACCCGACGCTGTGACGCGCCTCAACGTCGGAGGTGAAGGTGACGTAGGTGTCGCCACGGACACCATGGGGCTTGCCGATGCGGCCGACCTCGAGAAGGTCAGGCATCCACGAAGTCGACGTCGACCTCGACGTCGTCGTTCACCGCGGCAGCACGCACGACGGTGCGGATGCTCTGGGCGGTGCGACCGCGGCGGCCGATGACGCGACCGAGGTCGCCGGGGCCGACACGCACTTCCAGTTTCACCTTGTCGCCACGACCGGTGCTGGAGGAGACGGCAACTGCGTCGGCGTCATCCACGATGCTGCGCACGATGTGCTCGAGCACTGCGACGGCGGTGGGCGCCTCGAGTTCGTTTGCGTCGAAATCAGACACGACGGGTTACTTCGACTTGGCTGCCGAGAACTGCGCCCAGGCGCCGGAGATCTCAAGGAGCTTCTTCACGCGCTCGGTCGGCTGGGCGCCCTTCAGCAACCACTCGACGGCCTTGTCGTTGTCGATCTTCAGGTACGAGGGCTCGGTGCGCGGGTTGTACTGGCCGAGGATCTCGATGAAACGGCCATCACGGGCGCGGCGCGAGTCAGCCGCGATCACGCGGTACTGCGGTTGCTTGGTCTTGCCGACTCGGGTGAGGCGCAATTTCACTGCCATGTGCGATGTTCTCCTGGAAAGGACCCGTTATGGGACTAGGTAAGGCTAGCGGTGGGATTTGCCCGTCCCCAACGGGCCAAGGGGTTGTTTCTCAGCGGGGGAACGGCGGGAACCCGGGGCCGCCGTCGGCACCGGGCAGGCCCGGGAATCCGCCCTGGCCGCCGAGCATGTCCCCCAGTTCGCGCATGGCCTGGCGCTTGTTGACCTTCTGCTTGCCCTTGCCGGACTTGCCCTTCGCGCCCATCGGGCCGGCGAGGGCACCCATGCGCTTCATCATCTTCTGCATCTCGGAGAACTGCTTGATGAGCCTGTTGACGTCGGCCACCTCGGTGCCGCTGCCGCGGGCGATGCGCGTGCGACGGCTGCCGTTGATGATCTCGGGCCGCGCGCGCTCCTCACGCGTCATTGACCGGATGATCGCCTCGGTGACCTTCACCTGGTCGTCACCGATCTCGGCGTTCTTCAGTTCCTTCGGCATGCCGGGCAGCATCCCCATGAGCCCGGAGATGGGCCCCATCTTTTTCACCTGTTGCAGTTGCTCGAGGAAATCCTCGAGTGTGAACTGACCCTCGAGCAGACGTTCGGTTGCCTTCTCGGCCTGTTCCTTCTCGAAGACCTGCTCGGCCTGCTCAATGAGGGTGAGCACGTCACCCATGCCGAGGATGCGCCCCGCCATTCGGTCCGGGTGGAACTGCTCGAACGCGTCGATGCGCTCCCCCGTGGCCGCGAACGCGATGGGCCGGCCGATGACGCTCTTCACCGAGAGCGCCGCACCGCCGCGTGCGTCACCGTCGAGCTTCGACAGGATCACACCGTCGATGGAGAGCCGGTTGTGGAATGCCTCGGCGGTGTTGACAGCGTCCTGGCCGATCATCGCGTCGATGACGAGGAACGTGTAGTCAGGCTTCACCGTTGCCGAGATGTCGGCGACCTGCTGCATCATCTCCTCGTCGATCGCGAGACGACCCGCGGTGTCGACGATGAGGACGTCCTTGCCGAGACGCTTGGCCTCCTCGAGACCGCGCCGTGCGGTGTTGACCGGGTCACCGGGTTCGCTGAACACCGGGACGGCAATCTGGCCGCCGAGCGTGCGCAACTGCTCCACTGCCGCCGGCCTCTGGAGGTCGGCGCCCACCAGCAACGGCTGGCGGCCCTGTGACTTGAACCAGCGCGCGAGCTTGGCCGCGCTGGTGGTCTTGCCGGAGCCCTGCAGACCGGCCATCAGCACGACCGTGGGGGGCTGGCTGGCGTAGGCGATCTTCAGCGTCTCGCCGCCGAGCATGGCGATGAGCTGCTCGTTGACGATCTTGACGACCTGCTGGCTGGGGTCGAGCGCCTGCGACGTGGTGGCGCCGATGGCCTCCTCGCGGATGCGCGCGACGACGTCGCGCACGACGGAGACGTTGACGTCCGCTTCGAGGAGCGCCGTGCGGATCTCGCCGAGGATCTCGTCGACGTCGGCCTCGGTGAGACGGCCCTTGC
>JBEGQK010000094.1:0-5279 GCA_041180985.1 Actinomycetota bacterium | reverse complement strand
CGCATCGTCACGATCCGCGGCCTCGGCTACAAGTACGAAAAGCCGCGCTGACGTTCGGCCCGGTGGTCGGTCAGGGGCTTGACGCGGTGCGCCTAACATCGGCGCATGCTGGATGACAGTGATGTCGACGAGGTGGAGGGCCCCGGGCTCCCGCCGCTGAGCCCGCTGACGTACCTGCTGCGAACGCACGCGTGCATGGTGGCGGGCGAGGCCATCATGGCGGTGGCACTGGCCGATTCGATGTTCCTCTCGATCAGCCCGAACGACGCGCGACCGAAGGTCATCCTGTTCCTGTTGCTCAGCTTCGCCCCGTTCACCGTGGTGGCGCGCTTCATCGGCCCGTTCATCGAGCGCATCAACGGTGGCCAGCGCGCGGTCATGTTCGGTGTCGCGCTGCTCCGCGCGGTGCTGATGGTCGGGATGGTCAGCTCCATCAAGTCACTCGCCCTGTTCCCGCTGGCGTTCGGTGCGCTGGTGCTGTCGAAGACCTATTCGATCTCGAAGTCAGCGATGGTGCCCGCAGTGGTGCGCGGTGATGCGCGGCTCGTGGAGGCGAACAGCAAGCTGGCGAAGGTGGCCGGGATCATCGGGTTCGGCATCGGTGTGCCTGCGTACCTGCTGCAGTTGATGAGCACGTCCGTCACCCTGTACGCCGGAGCATTCGTCTTCCTGGTGGCGGCTGTGCAGGCGTGGCACCTCCCGCGGTCGCGCAACGAGAAGACCGGCGACGCCGACCTCGAGTACGACGAACTGCACTCGCCCGCCGTTCTGCGGGCAGCGTTCACCATGCGGTTCCTGCGCGGCGCCGTGGGGTTCATGTTCTTCCACCTCGCGTTCTGGTTGCGTTCGGAAATCGCGGGCACCGCGTGGTTCGCCCTGGCCATCGCCATCGGCAACTTCTCGATCCTCGCCGCGAACTGGGTGGCGCCGTGGGTGCGTGAGCACATGAAGACGTCCACCATGCTGACCGCATCACTCGCGGCGGTGGCCGTGGGGGGAATCGGGGCCGGCATCAGTGGCGTGTTCATCGCCGGTGTGCTGCTGACGGCCGTGGTGAACGCGGCAGCAGCCATCGGCCGCGTCGCATTCGAGTCAACGGTGCAGTCGGATGCGCCCGATGCGGTCAGGGCGAGCACCTTCGCGCGATTCGAGACACACAACCAGCTCGCATGGGTGGCTGGTGGTGTTCTTCCCGTGATCCTGAGGTTCGACGGTCACATGGGGTCGTGGTGCATCGGCATCCTGGGGGCCGTCGGCGTGGTGGTGATGATGCGCGGTCGCGCGGTCACTGGATCTCGAGTCGGGCGAGCCACAGACCCGGGGCGTCCAGCTCGCTAGGAGTCGGAAGGTTCACGGCAGCAGAGAGCATCGGCCTGAGTGCGGCGTCTCCCGCTCGCTCCACCACACCGGCGACAAAATCGGATCCACGCTTCTGCAGTTGACGCGACAGAGACACGCCGAGGAGCCGTTCTGCAAGGTCTGCCTCGACCCGACCGTCGAGTCGCCTACGTCGCACGGCTTCGGCGATCGGAGACGCATTGCCGAGGAGGCTTGCTCCCACCTGGTCGACGACGTGGTCGATGTATGCAGTGATGGCGGCCACCTGTGCGTCGAGAACCGGGGAGATCGCGTGCTGCTCGGGCGACTTTATGGCGCCCACCAGCACCATGGGGTCGCTGAGCGTCTTCTGCAGTTTCTCGAGTGCCTGGCCGTCGGAGGGGTCGAGGTCCCCGAGTTGCTCCATGAAGGCCTCTGCGTCGGGTCTGAAGGCCCCGACGTAGGAACGGATGGTGGACATCAGCCCGTCGGTGGCGGCCGCGGTGTTCAGGACCGCGTGCGAAGCGAGCTCGTGCACGAGGACCCACATGCGCAGGTCATCGACGGCGAGCGACCAGTCGCCGGCAAACGCGTCGACGGTGTGCGACACCACGAGGACATCACTCGCGTGCGGACGCGAGAGCGGCAGGTCGTACTGGCCGAACGCGCGCAGGGCGAGCGAGCCGATCATGGAACCGATGGTGATGCCCATGAGGGACGGGAACATGAGCGATGACATGTTCGCGAACATGGATGCGAGCGGGTCGTCCGATGATTGTGCGGACTGCGGCTGGTTCAGGGCGGTGGCGAGGTCGGTGAAGAGCGGTCGCAGGTCCTGCAGGGTGCGGTGCGCCCAGATGGCGCGCGTGGTGGTGTGGATCTCGGTGTGCACGTCGTTCGGCCCGGTGGGCAGTGCGGTGACCTCGCGCACGTGCATGTCCGCGATGTCGGCGAGCCTGTTGAACGCGAGCCGCGTGGACGGGTCGGGTTCGGTGTCCGCGGTGTCACCGCGCGCGCCGGCTGCGGCTGCTTCGGTCGCGAGCTGCCAGTTCAACGGCCCCTGTGCCGCCATGGCCTTCATCATGTCGTTCAAGAACGGCATCGAACCGAACGGGAACTGCGGTTCGTTCGCGCCTGATCCGTCGTCCGACATGGGCTCAGGCTAGGTGCCGTTAGCCTCGAATGCATGGCAGAGGTCGACACGGACGGACTCGTACCGAGTCCCGAACTGGACATCAGCGCGTACGCCGATTCGTTCGATCGTGCGGACCTGATCGTCGACGTCACGCGCAGCTTCCTGCGCAGCGCCACCGACGCGGGGCAGTCGCACGTGATTCTCGTCTCGACCGCCATGGTCTACGGTGCGTGGCCCAACAACCCCGTCCCGATCAGCGAACGGGAGCCGGTGAGGCCCGTACCGACTTTTGCGTTCGCGGTCGCTTGCGCGACGTCCGAGGCACTGGTCGACGAGTGGCGCACTGCGGTGCCCGGTCGCACGGCGACCATCCTGCGGCCCGTCCCGGTGGTGTCGCCGGACAGACCCTCGCGGCTGGTGCAGGCGCTTGCCGATGCCCTCGGGGGCGAGGCCGTGTCGGCCGATCTCGCCGCCCAGTTCCTCCACGAGGAGGACCTGGACAGCGCAAAGCAGCTCGTGCGCCGCCTGAAGCCCGACGGGATCCTCAATGTCGCACCGGACGGGTCGATCCGGGGTGAACGACTGCATGAGCTCTCCCCGCATGCGATCAACGTGGCGCTGCCCGCCTGGGCGCGCGAGTCGATCGATGCGGTCCGCTGGCGCTTCATGAACGGGCCCGTGCCACCGGGCCTTCGCGAGTACGCACGCCACAGCTGGGACGTGTCCAACGAGAAACTCCGTGCACTCGGGTGGGTGCCACGGGTCTCGAACGAGGAGTCCTACGTGGCCGGGAGCGACGGATCGTGGCTTGACGGCATCAGTGCCAAGCGTCGACAGGAACTCGCGCTTGCCGGTTCAGTGGCGGCCGTCCTCGGCGCTGTGTTCGCCGTCATCCGTTTCGCGCGGCGATCGCGTCGTTGACGATCGTCGCGAGGTCGGCGAGCAGGATGCCGAAGTGCATGTGGTCGTGCCGCACCGCGATCGCGTACACGTAGTTGTCGGCGGAAAGGGTTGCGACGCCGTCGATGATTCCGTCGACGTCGAGCGGGTGCCAATTGCCGGTCCCCGATGTCGACGAGGCATTCGACATGATTCCTGATTCGAGTCCGGGGTGCACGGTGAAGCGATGCCCGGTTCTGTCGACGGCGACGAATGACCCGGCATCATCCGGGGTGTCGAACTGCTCCGCATCGAGGGGAAGACTCGGCATCTTGGTCGACCTGTCCCGCACGATGCTGATCCCTTTGGTCGCGATGGTGGTCACCACTTCTGCGTCGAACGGATTTCCTTCCAGCGGCAGGATCTCCGTTGCGTCGCCCTTGAGGGCTGATGTGGGGACCACATAGAAGTCCGCGAACGCGCGCACGGCGGGAACAACGTCCCCGGCGCCACCCGTCTTCGACGGGAGGGAGGTGGTCGTCGTCTCGGTGGGTTCGGCGACCGGGTCGGACACACCCTTCTGCACCGTGACCAGCATGAGTGTTGCCGAGGCAACGATGCTGACGAATGCGACCAGTGCCGTCGCCCGACGCCCGATGGGGGGAGGGGTCGCCCTCAGCGCGTGATCGCGTCGCATCGCATTGCTGACCTCGGCGGGGTGGCGCCACGTCCGCTCATGGGGGGGAAGAGGAGCGTCATTCTCGTTGTCGAATTCGTCGCTCACGCCCACAAAACGGCGAGGCTAGTTCCGTGGTCTCCGGCCGTGGCGTCGCCCCGTCAGCCGGTGGTGCCGTGCTAGTACGATGAGCACATGACGGCACCAGGCCACAACGACGAATGGCTGGCGCTCACGACCGACGAACTCCCGGTCGGTGCGATCTATGACTGGGCTGTCACCCCCGGCAGCGGGGCGGTGGTGCTGTTCAGTGGCACCGTGCGTGACCATGCAGAGGGCCGCACCGATGTCGTGGCTCTCGAGTACGAGGCCTACGAGGAGGCGGTCGTCCCCGCGTTTGCCCGCATCGTGGAGGAGTTGCGTTCCCGTCATCCGGAGGCGCATCGCGTCGCCATTCTCCATCGAACAGGCCGCTTGGGTCTCGGTGAGTCGAGCGTCGTCGTGGCCGTCTCGTCTGCGCACCGACCTGTCGCATTCGAGGCAGCCCGTTTCGCGATCGACGCGCTGAAGCAGAGCGCGCCCATCTGGAAGAAGGAGATCTGGGGGGACGGTTCCGACTGGGGCACCGGAGCGAGCGACCTCGTGTCGCCGACCCAGGTCGGTTCGAACGGCGACCCCCGATGATCGCGGGCCATTTCCTCCCGATCCTCTTCACGGTGCTCGCGATCATCTCGGGCACCACGCTGCTCGTGCTCGTGTACTTCGACAACCGCAACAGCCGCATCGACGACAGCATCGCTGCGTTCCGTCGTCACATCGATGCGCTGTCCCCGGAGGCGCGCCGGATGTCCGCGTCGCGCTCCGACGACGACAATCGCAGGCGATAACGCGCGCGGTCATCATGGGCGACCTAGTCTGAGCAAATGGCCCGTGACCTAGCAATCGACCTCGGCACGGCCAACACCCTCGTCTACATGAAGGGCCGCGGAATCGTGCTGAACGAGCCGTCGGTCATCGCGGTGAACCGCCGTTCCGGGGAGGTTCTCGCCACCGGACACGAGGCACTCGACATGATCGGCCGCACCCCCAGTTACATCGCTGCGGTGCGACCGCTGCGCGGTGGCGCCATCACGGACTTCGACATCACGGAGCGCATGATCCGCCTGCTCCTGCAGCGCGTGGGCGTGTCGCGCTTCACCAGGCCGAAGGTCATCATCTGTGTTCCCTCGGCCATCACCGAGGTGGAGCGCCGCGCGGTGACCGATGCAACCC
>JBEGQK010000093.1:0-2588 GCA_041180985.1 Actinomycetota bacterium | reverse complement strand
CGTCGGCGTGGCTAATCGTCCCCGTCATGGAAGGGCAGCGGGGCTAGCGTTTCCCACGTCATGAGCGCCCCGAACGTCCCCCAGAGCGCTGCCATCGAGTCCGCAGTGGCGGAGGCAGTCGCCCAGATCGCCGCCACCACGTCGATCGAGGACCTGCGCGTCGTCGTCAATGCCGCGACGGGGAAGAAGGGCTCCCTCGCGGCAATCAAGGCCGGTCTCGGGAAGATCGCAGACGTCGAGGAACGCAAGCTCGTCGGACAGGCCGTCAATGACGCCCTCGTCAGGGTGCAGCAGGCAGCCGGGTCACGCTCCATCGACCTGAAGCGAGCGTCATTTGCCGATTCGATTGCTGCCGATCGGGTGGACATGTCGGAGCTGGCGCTCGGTGCGTCGGTAAGCAGCCGTCGCGGCCGGATGCACCTCGTCACCCAGTCCACGGAGCGTCTCGAGGACGTGTTCATCGGCCTCGGATTCCAGATCGCGGAGGGACCCGAGGTCGAGACCGACTTCCACAACTTCGAGGCGCTCAACATGCCGCCCTCGCACCCGGCACGGAGCATGTGGGACACGCTGTTCGTCGAGGCCGACCCGCAGGGGAGTGTCGTGCTGCGCACGCACACCTCGCCCGTGCAGATCAGGGTCATGCAGGAATGGCCCCCGCCCATCTATGCGGTGATGCCGGGTCGTGTTTTCCGCAAGGAGACACCGGACGCCACCCACATGCCGGTTTTCCACCAGATCGAGGGTCTCGTCATCGACCGCAACATCACGTTCGCGGACCTCGCCGGCACCATCGAGGCGTTCACGAAGGCTTTCTTCGGTGATGGTTTCACCAGTCGCCTCCGTCCCTCGTACTTCCCGTTCACCGAACCGAGCGCGGAGTTCGACATCCGCCGCCCCGATGGATCGTGGATCGAATTGGGTGGCTGCGGCATGGTGCACCCACGCGTGCTGACGGCGGCCGGACTCGATCCCGAGGAGTGGAGTGGCTTCGCGTTCGGCTTCGGCATCGACCGCATGGCCAAGGAACGCCACGGTGTCGAGGACATCCGCGAGATGTACTCGAACGATGTCCGCTTCGTGGAGCAGTTCTCGTGAAGGTGCTGCTCTCCGTCCTCAGGGAAATGGCGGACATACCGACCGACGCGGAAGTCATCGCAAACGCGCTCAACCAGCTCGGCCTCGCCGTCGAGTCTGTTGACATCGTGGGAACCCCGGTGCCGGGAGTCGTCACGGCGCGGATCATCAGGACGGAGAAGCATCCTGACGCAGCGAAGGTCACGCGCTGCTGGGTGGATGCCGGCGACGGCACCGAGCGCCACGTGTGGTGCGGCGCCACGAACATGGGACCCGGCGACATCGTGCCGCTCGCAACGCTCGGCACGAAGATGCCCGACGGCCGCGAAATCCTGAAACGGGGCATTCTCGGCATCGACTCCGAAGGCATGCTCTGCTCGCCCGTGGAACTCGGCATCGCCGAGGAAGCCTCGGGTCTCCTCATTCTCCCGTCGGACACGAAGCTCGGCATCAGTCCCTTCGACGCCCTCGGCATCGAGCACGACGTGGTGTTCGACCTGGACCTCACCCGAAACCGGCCCGACTGCTGGGGGCATCTCGGTGTGGCACGCGACCTTGCCGCCCATTTCGGTGTGGCCCTCCGCGGACCGCGTGTCGATTCGGTGAAGAGCGGCCCGTCTCGGTCGGTGCCGGTCACGATCTCAGCCGGCGATCGATGCGGGATGTTCTCCGTGTCGGTCATCAGCGGCGTCACTGTCGGACCGTCGCCGCAGTGGGTGGTCTCGAGGCTCCAGCACCTGGGGATGCGCAGCATCAGCAACGTGGTTGATGCGTCGAACCTGGTCATGCTCGAGTGCAACCAGCCGAACCATGCGTACGACCATGCCGTTGTGTCGTCGTTCGACATCCGCCTCGCCCGCGAAGGGGAGACGCACCGCACTCTCGACGGCGTCGATCGGTCGCTCCATGTCGACGACCTTTTGATCTGCAACGGTGCATCCGGCGAGGCCGTGGGTCTTGCCGGAATCATGGGTGGTCTCGAGTCCGAGGTGACGGCGTCAACGACCGAGCTGTCACTGGAAGTCGCGTGGTTCGAGCCGGATCCGATCAGGTTCAGCGTCAACAGGCACAACCTGCGCAGCGAGGCATCGGTGCGTTTCGAGCGCGGTGTCGATCCGCACGGTGTTGATGTTGCCGTGAGGCGGTTCGTCACGATCCTTGCCGAGACGTGCCCGGGAGTCACCCTTCACGAGGGTGCCACGCGCGCCGAGTCGACGTCCTTGCCGGCGCAGGCACGGGTGCATGTCCGTTCGTCGCGTGTGGGGCGCAGCCTCGGCATCGAGCCGACGGGGGACCGCATCAAGGAATTGATCGCACCCATCGGGTTCGAGGTGACTCCCACCGATGACGGAGCCGATGTCGTCGTCCCGAGCTTCCGCCCCGACTGCGTCGAGGAGATCGACATCATCGAGGAGATCGCCCGTCACCACGGCTACGACGCCCTCGGCAAGTCGGTGCCCAAGTCGGCGGTTCACGGCCGCCTGTCGAACATGCAGCAGCGCCGCCGTGTC
>JBEGQK010000092.1:0-3143 GCA_041180985.1 Actinomycetota bacterium | reverse complement strand
CGTCGCTCACGAGCAGTGCGTCGTAGCCACGGGCAATCGCACCGTGCAGCGTCGAGCGCACGCACCACTCGGTCTGGGCACCGGCGATGACGAGGTGACCCACGCCGAGACCGCCGAGATGTGCCTCCAGGTTCGTGTCCTCGAACGAATCGTTGTACGACTTGTGCACCACGGGTTCGCCCTCTGCCATCTCCAGCTCGGGCACGTACTCCCATTCGCCGGTCCCGCGCACGAGCTCGTCGTCATTGTGTTGCACCCAGATCACCGGGACGCCGGCGGCACGGGCCTTCGACACGAGCGTCGCGATGTTCCCCACGATGCGGTCACGGTCGTGCGCCTCCTCGACGACGGCATTCTGTACGTCGATCACAACGAGTGCGGTGTTCGGGCGGTCGGTCAACGTTGACATCGGGCCAACCTACCGACGGGGGTCGATTGCGTTACCAGACCACCGGTCCGGTCGCGGCGACTGCCCTGCCCTCGGCACGGACACCCCGTGGCACAAGTTCCCCCGACAGCTCGCGCCACAGCGCCTTCAGGCGGTAGTGCGGCACGCGCGGGTACAGGTGGTGCATCGCGTGGTGGTCGTGGCCGCGGATCAACAGACCGGAACCACGGAAGACGGCAACGCGTGTGTGACGGTAACGGCTTGTCTCGTTCGCGGGGTGGTGCGGGTACCACGCGAAGATGAAGATGAGCCAGCACATCTGGAGGCGCGACGGCAGCCACCACAGCATGAGGGCCTGCATGCCGTGGCCGGTGGCGAAGCACGCGACTAGCACGACGGTGGTGAGCAACCAGAACCTGATCTGTGCCTTGCCCTCGCTCCTGTCGCCGTCTCGGCGGCTGATGACCGCCTTCAGCGACTTCGGCAGCAGAACGCGGGTCGCCGGGATCAACGCGAAGAACGGCAGGAACGCGTGCACCATCGTCATCCCGTAGAACTTGACCGGCAGCTCCCGCAGACGGCCGTCCGTGAAGTGGTCGGGGTCGCGGGCCGGGTCGTTCGTGTACGCGTGGTGACGCATGTGGCCGGCGCGGTGTGACGAGAAGTTGATGCCGGTGGGGATCGAGCTCAGGACACCGATTGCCTCCTCGATGACACGACCCGAGGAGACCTTCCCCCAGATGTTCTTGTGCGTCGCCTCGTGCATCGGCATGTAGAAGGTGGACGCGAAGATCGAGTTCAGCAGCAGCCCCTGCCACAGTGACAGCGAACCATTCACCGCAAGGACGATGACGCCCACCCAGCAGACCGCGAAGACCAGGAACGTGACAACAATCCGCCACTGGATGCCGCCCCAGTACTTTGCGGCAACCGCGTTCTCCGCACGGACCGCATCCCGTCGCGCTGCCGCATCGGATGTGCCCGTTTCTGCCTGGGTGACGAGAAGTTCGTCGAGCGCCTCGGGGTCGGGTGTCACAGTGTCCATGCGTGGAATGTAATCCCGCGGAACGGACACCGGTGGAAGCGACTCCATTCGGCACATCGTCCACGGGGCGGCCGGAGGGCGGTCGGTACGCTCTCGTCATGGTCGATTCAGACGGTGACCGCACGAAGCACTTCCCCGCCATCGAGAAGAAGCACGGCGAGCCCATCAAGACCTGGATCAAGCGCCTGCAGGACCTGGGCGACGCGAAGTACCCCCAGCAGATCGCCTTTCTGCGGGAGGACCACGGATTCAGCCAGGCCCACGCGAACGCCCTCGTCATGTACGTCCGCGGGTCGACGACCTCGAAGAAGTTCTCGTCACCGGAGGATTACTTCAGAACGCTCGACCCCGTGGCGGCCGGGACCGCACGGGAGATCTTCGCCGTCATCAAGAAGAAGCACCCGGGGTTCGAACTTGTCACGGCCTGGAACCAGCCGATGTACCGGAACGACAAGGGCTACGTCTTCGGTCTGTCGGTGTCGTCGAAGCACATCCTTCTGAACCCGATGAGCAGCGGCGATGTCCTCGCGCAGGTTGCACCCAAACTGAAGGGGCTCGAGGTGCAGAAGAAGACAGTGCGCGTTCCCCTCGACTGGAAGGTCAATGCCACGGTTCTCGAGACGCTCGTCAAGGCACGTCTCGCCGAACTCGGCTGATCTCCGCTCAGTAGGCGGGGATGTCTGCCCCGACGTCCCACAGGTGATGCACGGGGTCGTGCATCAGGTACTTGGCGATCGATTCCACCGTGAAGGCCGACCCGTCACTGCGCAGACCGCGTCGCGACCACTGGTCCCCGGACACGCCGTCGAACCGAAGTGCGAGCATCTCGGCGCTGTCACGCAGTTGCGCGGCAACCTCGGCGGCGATTTGTGCCCCGTAGTTGTCCTCGATGGCCGTCCTGTCCTGGTCCCAGTTCTCGAAATGAGGATCGTCCTCGGCCAGCATCAGCCTCACGCGTCCGTCCATGATGCGGAAGACATCACGCACATGGCAGCCGTACTCCAGCGGCGACCACACGCCGGGGCGCGGTCTGACGTTCACCGAATCACGGGCAAGAACCGCCGACCACCGGGCAGCAAGGTCCCGGATTGCTTCCCCCGACATCCGTGCGTCGAACCGGGACGCATCAAACCCGCACTCCTCGCACTCCTTCTCGAGGACCCACGTCCAGTTCTTGTCGTCAGGGACGATCTCTTCCGTCATGCTGGACTCCTCTTCACTTCGAATCGAGACCGAACCACGGACCGGCGGTGAGATCCGAATCGACCTGCGCCTTGTCCTCTGCGTCGGCGATTTCTACTTCACGGGCTGCGGCAAGATGATCGGCCGCGGCCTTTGCGTCACCCGTGCACGCGAGCGCACGTGCAGTGGCTTCGTGCGCGTATGCAAGGTCGAAGTCGACCAATCTATGCGTCATGCACATGCCCAGACACCGACGGGCATGACCCAGGGCAACGGCACCGTTCGAACGGGCCACCCACACGCGTGCGAGCAACCATTCCGCCCGTGCCTCGTTGACGGGGCCCGTCCCCTCGGCGCGCGCCCAGTGGTACGCGGCTGCGTACGCACGACGCGTCATCTCCTCTGCCTCATTCTCGGAGATGTCCGCCGGGTCCTTGCCCAGGAACTCCCACGTCGAGTTGTTGGCGTCAATCGCGAGCTTGCGGTGGGTCGCAGCATCAACTGTCACAGTCATTTCCTCCGGGGTTG
>JBEGQK010000091.1:0-3420 GCA_041180985.1 Actinomycetota bacterium | reverse complement strand
ATCGGTGTCGTCCCTATTACCGATCAAGGCCGCGCGCACGACCACTACGGTAGGTGGCGCATGGGTCCCTCACACGCTTCCGGCGACCCGATTTCGCCCGAGACCGTGCGTGCAGCGCGTGAAGCGGGCATCGGCGTGGTCAAGCACACACCCGTCACGGAATCGGCGGCCCTGTCGGAGATGTGCGGCGGGTCGATCGTCCTGAAGGCCGAGAACCTGCAGCGCACGGGATCGTTCAAGATCCGCGGGGCCATGAACAAGATCGCCACGCTCGGTGACGCCGCGTCGGCAGGGGTGGTGGCGGGAAGTGCCGGGAACCACGCCCAGGCTCTGGCGTTCGCCGCCCGCAAGCGAGGTGTGCCGTGCGAGATCTTCGTTCCCTCCGGTGCGTCGCTGTCGAAGATGGAATCGGTCCGCTCCTACGGCGCCACGCTCAGCGAGGGCGGTGACACGCTCGACGCCGCGGTGTCGCGCGCACGCGAACGCGCCGCCGAGACCGGCATGAATTTCTGCCACCCGTTCGATGACCCTGCCGTGATGGCGGGGCAGGCGACGCTCGGCCTCGAACTGCTCGAGGACATCAGCGACCTCTCCACGGTGCTGATTCCGCTCGGTGGTGGCGGGCTCACCGGTGGTGTCGCCTACGTGCTGAAGCAGGCAAACCCCTCGATCAGGGTCATCGGTGTGCAGGTGCGCGCGTGCGCGCCGTACGCGAGCGTGCCGCCCGGCGACGGTCCCATCGTGACTCTCGCCGACGGCATCGCGGTGAAGTGGCCGGGCGACGTGACACGGCCCGTCGTCGAGAAGTGGGTCGACGACATCGTGGTGGTGGAGGAGGACTCCGTCGCCGACGCCATGGTGTTGTTGATGGACCGCAGCAAGTTGTACGTGGAGGGTGGCGGTGCCGTCGGGGTGTCCGCTCTCATCAGTGGGGTGGTGACACCGTCGAAGTCGGGTTCGACGTGCGTCGTGCTCTCCGGGGGCAACGTCGACCTCGGTGTCGTTCCCGGGCTCATCCGGCGCAACGAGACGAAGGCCGGGAGACGGCTCATCGTGTTCGCGCGCATCTCCGACCGGCCGGGCGGGCTTGCAGGGCTTCTTGCTCTCTTCGCACAGAACGGCGCGAATCTCGTGGAGGTGGAGCACGTGCGCGAGGGAGTCGACCTGCACGTGCGCGAGACCGGAGTCCAGGCCGTCCTCGAAGTGCGCAGCGCGGAGCACGCCGATGCGGTCATCTCCGCCGCACGCGCAGCCGGTTACGGCATCGAACGCGTCGAGACGCGATGACCGCGCCGCTGATAGCCATCCCGGGCCGGCGCAGCGACGAGGCGAAGGCGATGCGAACGCCGGTTGTTGCTGCGGGACGTTTCTACGTGGATGCCATCCAACGTGCTGGTGGGATCCCGGTGGTGATCCCGCCGAACGAGGACGAGGCGGCGGTGCGCGAGACGATCGACAGGTGCGACGGCATGGTGCTCCTCGGCGGCGGTGACGTCGACCCGCGCAGCTACGGCCAGACCGAACGTGCCCGCCTGTTCGGGGTCAACCCGTTCCTCGACAGCTTCGAGATCAACGCGGTGCGACACGCACTCTCCATCGACATGCCGGTGCTCGCGATCTGCCGCGGACACCAGGTCCTGAACGTCGCGCTCGGGGGCACGCTCGTGCAGCACCTCGAGAACTTCGAGGAGCACCGCGGGGTCCTGCACCCGGTCAACGTCGTTGCCGACTCGCGCGTTGCGGCAGCGATGTGCACCACCGAACCACTCGCGATGTCGTACCACCACCAGGCCATCGACACGCCCGCTGAGTCGCTCCGGGTCATCGCGACCGCTGCGGACGGCACGATCGAGGCGGTCGAGCACGTCGCGAAACGGTGGGTCGTCGGCGTGCAATGGCACCCCGAGGACACCGCGCATGATGACCCCGCGAACCAGGGGCTCTTCGACGCGGTCGTGGCTGCCGCCAGACGCTGACCACTTCGGTCAGCACCTCGTCTCAGTCGGTCAGCGGTTCTTCCATTCGGGTTGGCGCTTCTCGGCGAAGGCCGTTGCGCCTTCCTTTGCGTCCTCGCTGCTGAACACCTTGGCGGTTGCCTCGCGCGCCTTCTCGGCGGTGGGCTGGCCGAGCTCGTCCCACATGAGTTCCTTCGTCCATCGCACGGCGATCGGGCCGTTCACCGTGACGCGGGCCGCGAGTGCCTGCGCGGCCGTGATGAGTTCCTCGCGCGGGACGACCTGGTTGATGAGACCCAGCTCGAGCGCACGCTGCGGGGTGATGGGGTCACCGGTGAGACCCATCTCGAGTGCCACCGCGAGAGGGATGCGCCGCGGGAGGCGCGTGCCGCCGCCGGCCGCGTAGAGACCGCGCTTCACCTCGGGAATCCCGAAGCGGACACCGTCGACGGAGACGACCATGTCGCACTTCAGCACCAGTTCGAAACCACCGGCGAGTGCATGACCGTTGACCGCGGCGATCAGCGGTTTCTTGCACGTGTCGAGAGCGCTCATGCCCGCACCGATCTTGTCCACCCCGACACCGGAGGCGAACGCCTTGAGGTCCATGCCCGCGCAGAAGATCTTCTCCCCCGCACCGGTCAGGATGACCGCGCGAACGTCGTCGTCCTCGGCTCGCTTGAACGCCGCGATGAGACCCTCGCCCACCTCGGCGTTCAGTGCATTGCCGGCGTCGGGGCGGTTGATGGTGACGGTGAGGACGTTGTCCTTGAATTCTGTGAGAACTGACATGCCCGACACAGTACCGAGGCGTTCAGGGTCGCAGCGAGGCCACCGCGACCAGGTTCTTGCCCGGTCCCCTGCGGCCCGACAGACGGGAGACGAACCTCGACAACGGGATGATGACCTTGTCATAGAGTCCCACCGCCGTGCCGCCGAGCGTGGAGCGACGCATCACCCGGTACGACAGCCAGTACGGCAGGATGCCGACGGCGTCGAAGTTGTGGATCACGTCGACCGTGAAGCCGGCTCGCTCCAGCACCGACGCGAGCTCGGCGCGACGGTACCGGCGGAAGTGCCCCGACACCTCGTCCATCGTCCCGTACAGACTCGGCATCGCGGGCACGAAGATCACCACGTTGCCTCCCGGTGCGAGGTGCTTCCGCGTCCCGACCAACTCGGCGATGTCATCCCCGATGTGCTCCAGCACGTTCACGTAGAGCGCCGTGTCGAAGGAAGCGGACTGCGGCAACTCGGCGAGGGTGCAGTTGAGAGTCTCCGCTCCGGACGCGCGTTCACCGATCCGTCCGAACAGGCGGGCATCGGGCTCTAGTGCAGTCACCGTGCGACCCCGCTGCACCAGTTGCCCCGTGATCAGGCCGAGACCGGCCCCCACCTCCACCACGCGCGTGCCGATGTGCGGAACGAGCTCGTCGAGGATGATCCGCGTGGACGTCGGTGTGTT
>JBEGQK010000090.1:0-4038 GCA_041180985.1 Actinomycetota bacterium | reverse complement strand
GATGCCTCCATCCAGTTGTTGCTGGAGAAGCCGTTCAAGGACGTGGGCGTGCGGGACATCGCCCTCCGCGCGGATGTGAACCACGGGTTCGTGCACACGTGGTTCGGATCCAAGGACGACCTCTTCATCGCGGCACTCAAGGACGTCCTCGTCACGCTGTCCGAGCGGGTGGCTGCGATGCCGAATGCCCAGATGCTGGCGGTTCCGTTCGACCCGTACACCCAACTCGCGATCAAGTTGACCACGTGGTTGAAGCTCGAGGGTGTCGACCTGAAGTCCGCGTTCCCCACCCACCCGGTGAACGATGCCCTTGCCGACCGCTACCAGAACCAGCTCGGCATGAAACCCGACGTGGCCACCACCGCGGCCCGCCAGGCCGTCTCCTTCATCATGGCTGCCGTCATGTTCGGCGACATGTTCGATGTCGACGGCCCGGATGACCTGGCAAAGATGCTCGAACAGTGGAGCTACACCATCGGGTTGTTGGTCAAGTACCCGCCCGCATAGCCTGACCCTGCCCGGTTCAGGCCGGGCGACACATACAAGACACCCCTTGCAGGGTTTGGGTGCAAGTCCCGACCGGCGGTTACAGCCCGCGAACCCCGTCACCTCGGTGGCGGGGCCGACTCAGTGAAATTCTGAGGCCGACGGTAAGAGTCCGGATGGGAGCAAGGAACAACTTCATGGAACAACATCGGGCGTACACACGCCGCGATGCCGACGACGCGGCGTTCATGCGCCGTGCCATCGGCATTGCCGAGTCGGCGCATCTTCGTGCGCGACCGAACCCGTGGGTCGGGGCTGTTGTCGTGTGTGTCGACGGATCCGTGTTCGAGGGCGCAACGTCCGCCCCGGGTGGTCCCCATGCCGAGATAGTCGCCATGAATTCCGCCCGCGAAGCGGGCGCTCCACTCACGGGGGCTTCCGTGTACTCCACCCTCGAGCCGTGCAGCCACACGGGTCGGACCGGTCCCTGTGCGGATGCACTCGTTGATGCGGGTGTCGAACGTGTCGTCGTGGGCATCGTGGATCCCGACCCGAAGGTCAGTGGCAACGGGATCGCCCGCCTGGTTGCGGCGGGCATTGATGTCGAGACCGGCGTGCTCGCCGACGAGATCCGCGAACAACTCGCTCCCTACATCCACCACCGCACGACTGGACGGCCGTTCGTGATGCTGAAGATGGCCACCACGCTCGATGCGAAGACATCGATCCCCCGCGGCGAACGCTGGATCACGGGCGAGACGGCTCGCACGCGGGTCCACCGCCTGCGCGCAGAGAGTGACGCGATCGTCGTCGGTTCCGGGACCATCATCGCGGACGATCCCGAGCTCACGGTGCGCCATGTCGAGGGTCCGTCCCCCCGTCGGATCGTGATGACGAGGTCGGGCGCCGTGCCTGCGGGTGCGAAGGTGCAACCGTGCACCGTCTGGACCGATGGCATCGAGCCGTTGCTCGAGAAACTCGGGTCCGAAGGCGTCATCCAGTTGATGGTGGAGGGTGGTCCCACGCTCGCAGGTGCCTTCCACGAGGCCGGCCTCGTCAACCGCTACGTCTTCCACGTCGCCCCGGTCATTGCGGGCGACGACGCCGGCCCCGGCGTCTTCTCCATCACACCCGACGAGCGCGACCATGCGCTGCTCGACACTCATCTCGTCTCCGCAACCGTGCTGGGTGACGACCTCGAACTCATCCTCGAACCCCTGAAGGAGACAGCAGCATGAGCAAAGAAAAATTCGCACCGATCGAAGAGGTGGTGGCCGCCATCGGCCGCGGCGAACTCGTGGTCATGGTCGACGACGAGGACCGCGAGAACGAGGGTGACCTCATCATGGCGGCACAGTTCGCCACCGCCGAGAAGCTCGCGTTCATCGTGCGGTACTCGAGTGGCGTCGTGTGCGCGCCGATGACGAACGAGCGCGCCGACGATCTCCGACTGCCGCTGATGGTGGAACAGAACACCGAGAGCCAGCGCACGGCGTTCACCGACACCGTCGACCTGATGGAGGGCATCACCACCGGCATCAGCGCCGCCGACCGCGCCGCGACACTGCGCGCACTGGCGGACCAGAAGCACACCTTCTCCTCGTTCGCACGGCCGGGGCACATCTTCCCGTTGCGTGCCCGCAACGGCGGCGTGCTGAAGCGTGCCGGACACACGGAGGCCTCCGTCGATCTCGCCCGTCTCGCCGGGTGCGAACCGGTCGGCGTGATCTGCGAGATCCAGAACGACGACGGCACCATGATGCGCCTCCCCGACCTGCGGAAGTTCTGCAGGGAGCACGGCCTCCTGCTCTCCTCCATCGCGGAGCTCATCGAGTACCGCCGCCATCACGAGCGACTCGTCGAGCGCATGGGCGAGGCGAAGGTGCCCACCGAGTTCGGCGAGTTCACGTGTGTCGCGTTCCGCAGCACGATCGACCAGGTGGAGCACCTCGCGTTCGTGAAGGGCGACCTCTCCACCGCCGAGCCGGTGCTCGTGCGCGTCCACAGCGAGTGCCTGACCGGTGACGTGTTCGCTTCGCGTCGCTGTGACTGCGGCCCGCAGCTGGCCACCGCCATGGAGATGGTGTCCCGTGAGGGTCGCGGTGTCATCGTGTACCTGCGCGGCCACGAGGGACGCGGCATCGGCATCGGCCACAAGATCCGCGCGTACTCGTTGCAGGACCAGGGCATGGACACGGTCGATGCGAACCTCGAGCTGGGTCTCCCGGTGGACAGCCGTGAGTACGGCATCGGCGCGCAGATCCTGGCCGACCTCGGTGCGCACAAACTGCGCCTCATGACGAACAACCCGGCGAAGTACGGCGGCCTCGGTGGCTACAACCTGGAGGTCGTGGAGCGAGTGCCGT
Organism: Actinomycetota bacterium; assembly: GCA_041180985.1. Taxonomy (GTDB): domain Bacteria; phylum Actinomycetota; class Acidimicrobiia; order Acidimicrobiales; family Ilumatobacteraceae; genus UBA2093. The sequence continues at coordinate 1,186 of JBEGQK010000090.1, read as the reverse complement.
TGAACACCGTCCCCACCCCCGAGAACGAGGCCTACCTCCGCACGAAGCGCGAGCGGATGGGCCACCTCATCGACCTCGACCCGAAGAAGCAGGAGACGAAGTGACACGAGCAGGCTCAAGCGGCGCGGCGACGCCCGACATCGACGGCACCGGACTGCGAATCGGGATCATCGCCGCGCGCTTCAACGACCACATCGTGGTGCCGTTGCGCGACGGGGCGCGACGTGCGCTCGCAAGCGCGGGGGTCGCGGACGCCGACATCATGGAGGCATGGGTGCCCGGTGCGTTCGAGCTCCCGCTCGCGGCGAAGGCGCTCGCGGAAACCGGCAAGGTTGATGCTGTGATCTGTCTCGGCACGGTCATCCGTGGCGACACACCCCACTTCGATTACGTGTGCAACGAGGCAGCCCGCGGAATCCAGCAGGCACAGCTCGACACCGGTGTGCCGGTGATGTTCGGCGTGCTGACGGTGAACACCGAGCAGCAGGCTCTCGACCGCGTCGAGGGTGTTGTCATGAGGAACAAGGGTGAGGAAGCAGCCGAGGGTGCCGTGGAGATGGCCGTCCTGCTGAAGTGCCTCCGCGGCTGACAGTTCCGCGGGGACAGAATGAGCGCACACAAGTGGTCCCGAAAGGGGGCCATCGTGTCCATCATCGGAAGCCTTCTCGTCGGCATCGCCCTGACCTTCAACATCTTCGGCAACCAACCCACCGCCTTCGAGAAGACATCCACATGGGTGTTCTCCACTCCCCTGCGTGAGTTCATCGCCGCCGCGGATGACCCGAAACACGACGGACGTCTGGTGTGGGAGAGCGACAAGTGCTCCGCCCCGGTTCTCGGCAGTGCCGGGAAGACCTACGACTTCACTGATGCATGCCGGCGGCACGATTTTGCGTACCGCAACTTCAGCCGCATCGACGGCGGGAAGAAGTGGACGAAAGCACTTCGCGAAAGAGTGGACAGGCGCTTCCTCTCTGACATGAGGGACAGCTGCGCGGCACGCAAGTCGATCGAACGCGCCGCCTGCCGCACGTGGGCCGACCTCTATTACACGGCGGTCCGCCGGTACGGCGGCCCCTAGTCGCTCGGCCGGTCAGGCCGTGAGGATGTCGAGCAACTGGTGGAGCATCCGGCCGGTCGCGCCCCACACGGTGTCACCCTCGATCTCGAAGAAGTGGATGTCGAC
>JBEGQK010000089.1:0-3192 GCA_041180985.1 Actinomycetota bacterium | reverse complement strand
AGTGCCTCGGCGCAGTCGTTCACGCGGTAGCCGATGTGGTGCAGACCCTCGCCGCGCTTCTCGATGGCCTTGGCCACCGGCGAATCAGGGTTCGTCGGGGTCAGCAGCTGGATGTAGCTCTCGGCGACCTTCAGCAGTGCCTCTTCCACCCCGTCGCTCTCGACGGTCTCGCGGTGCTCCACCTCGGCGCCGAACGCGCGCTTGTAATAGTCAATCGCCGCCTCCAGATCGCGAACTGCGATGGCAACGTGGTCGATTTCTGTCAGCAACATGTCGATACCTCTTCTTGTGGTGCCTAGCGGCGGAACCAGTTGAGCTTGTCCGCGACCTGTGCGCGCAGTTCGTGGTCGTCGACACCGAGACCCTCCTGCGGCGAGAGGCACAGGATGCCGAGCTTTCCTTCGTGCATGTTGTGGTGCACCTGGTACGCGGCCTCGCCGGTGTCCTTCAGGTCGAACACCTGCGACATGACCGGGTGGATCATGCCCTTCGCGATCAGACGATTGGCCTCGTAGGCCTCCTTGTAGTTGGCGAAGTGACTGCCGACCAGCTTCTTCAGGCGCATCCAGAAGTAGCGGTTGTCGAACTCCATCATGAAGCCGCTGGTGGCCGCACAGGTGACGACGGTGCCGCCCTTCTTCGCCACGTACATCGACGCTGCGAACGTGCTGCGACCCGGGTGCTCGAACACGATGTCCGGGTCCTCGCCGACGAGCCCGCGGATGTCACCGCCGAGACGGCGCCATTCGCCCTCGTTGTGCGTGCCGTCCTCGTTCCAGAACTTGTAGTTGGCTGCCTTGCGGTCGATGATTGCCTCGCAACCCATCTGGCGCAGGATGTCGGCCTTGTCGGGTGACGACACGACGCCGACGGGGATGCCGCCGCCGTTCAGCACGTACTGCGTTGCGTACGCGCCGATGCCACCGGTGGCGCCCCAGATCAGCACGACGTCGCCCTGCTTCATCTGTGCGCCGTTCTTCGACACGAGCATTCGGTAGCTGGTGCTGTTGCACAGCGCATTGACTGCGGCCTCTTCCCACGTGAGGTGAGCGGGCTTCGGCATCAGCTGGTTCGCCTTCACGACCGCGACGTCGGCGAGACCGCCGAAGTTCGTCTCGTAGCCCCAGATGCGCTGGTTCGACCCCATCATGGAGTCGTCGTGCGATGACGGGTCCTGGTCGTCGACGTGGTTGCAGTGCACCGTGACCTTGTCACCGGGCTTCCACGTGCGCACCGCACTTCCGACGCGGAGGACCACGCCGGACGCGTCGCTGCCGACCACCTGGTAGTCGCGGTCGTGACGCTTCGCCCACGCGCTCTCGCGACCGAGGCGGGCCATCGGCCCGAACGTGCTGACCGGCTCGAAGATAGAGCTCCACACGGTGTTGAAGTTGATGGACGATGCCATGACCGCGATGACGGCTTCGTCGGGTGCGAGTTCCGGCATCGGGACCTCCCCCACGTGCACGGACTTGCGGGGGTCCTTCTCGTTCGAGGGGACGCCGTCCCACATCTTCTCCTCGCTCTTCAGCACGTGGGCTGCGCGGTAGGACGTGGGCAGGGGGATGCCGGCCAGTTGGTCGCCGGTGGCGCCGTTCTGGATGGCCTCGAGGATCTTTTCCATGGGGTCAGACGATAGCGATACGGGCCGAATCATCTCCTAGCCTGACGCAGTGGCATTCGACCTCGCGGGTGCCCCGAGCAGGAGGCAAAACATGGCCGGTTCATACATCGTCGCGGGAGCCCGCACACCCATCGGCAAGATGAGCGGTGCGCTCGCTTCTTTCAGCGCCGCTGACCTCGGTGGCTTCGCCATCAAGGCCGCGCTCGAGCGCGCAGGCGTGAAGCCCGAGGAAGTCGACCATGTGATCATGGGTCACGTGATCATGGCGGGCCAGGGCCAGGTGCCCGCACGCCAGGCCGCGGCGAAGGCCGGCATCCCCATGAACGTCCCGTCGGTCGTCGTGAACAAGGTGTGTCTCTCCGGTCTCAACGCGATCTACCTCGCGGACCAGATGATCCAGGCCGGTGAGGCCGACATCGTCGTCGCCGGCGGCATGGAGAGCATGACGAACGCGCCGTACCTCGCGCCGTCCGGTCGTGGCGGCTTCCGTTACGGGCACACCGAACTGCAGGACGCCATCATCACCGACGGTCTGTGGTGCGCGTTCGACGCGTGCCTCATGGGCAAGAGCACCGAGGACTACACCGCCGGCGGCATCAGCCGCGAGGAGCAGGACAAGTTCGCGATGGCGTCGAACACACGCGCCGCTGCGGCCACATCGTCGGGCAAGCTCGCCGAGGAGATCGTCCCCGTCGCCGTGCCGCAGCGCAAGGGTGACCCGAAGATGGTCACCGAGGACGAAGGCATCCGTGCCGACACCACCATGGACTCGCTCGGTGGTCTGAAGCCAGCATTCGACAAGGCAGGCACCATCACCGCAGCCAACGCCAGCCAGATCTCGGACGGCGGTTCCGCGGTCATCGTGATGTCGAAGAAGGCGGCCGAGGCACGCGGTGTGAAGCCGCTCGGCGAAGTGCTCGGGTACGGCATGGTCGCAGGTCCGGACAATGCGTCGCTGCTGCACCAGCCGGCTCGCTCCATCCTGAAGGCTCTCGAGCGCACCGGCATGAAGGTGAGCGACATCGACCTGTTCGAGCTGAACGAGGCATTCGCCGCCGTCGGCATCGCATCGATGAAGGAGCTCGGCATCTCGCCGGACATCACCAACGTGAACGGCGGGGCCATTGCACTCGGTCACCCGCTCGGCATGAGCGGCAACCGCGTCGCACTCACGCTGCTGCACGAACTGAAGCGTCGCGGTGGCGGCGTCGGTGCGGCGGCACTGTGCGGCGGTGGCGGCCAGGGCGACGCCATCATCGTGCGCGCGTTCTGACGCACGACAACACAACGAACATGGTGAGGGCATCACTCGACCGTCTGACTCACGTCGGCCGGTGGGTGGTGCTCTCGTCATTCGTGGGCGCAACCGCCGGCATCCTCTCGGCATCGTTCATCGAGGCGCTCGACTGGACAGCCGACACGCGAAGCGACCGCAAGTGGCTCCTGTGGCTGCTCCCTCTCGCCGGTCTGGCCGTGGGTTCCGCCTACCACTACCTGGGCAAGGGACTCGAACGAGGCAGCAACCTGCTGATCGACCAGATCCACGAGCACAGCGAATGGATCCCGGT
>JBEGQK010000088.1:0-3346 GCA_041180985.1 Actinomycetota bacterium | reverse complement strand
GCACCACGAACAACTTCACCAACTTCCTGAACAAGGCTGTCGGTTCGATCTGGACCACCGCCGCGAACGACTCGTTCACCACGGCATTCCCCGGTGGCTCCACCGCGGTCCCGACCGACGGCACGTTCCAGTCGGTCACCGGCTCTGACGGTGTCGCCAACTACGTGAAGGACAACAACGGTGCGATCACCTACACCGAGATGTCCTACGTGGAGGAGCGCAAGACCGCTTCCATCCAGTCCGCTGCCATCAAGAACAACGCCGGCAAGTACGTGGCACCGTCCTCGAAGGCGACCAGCGCGTTCTACGCAGAGGCCACCGTCAACACTGATGGTTCGGTCAACCCGGACTACACGGTTGCCGCAGCCGATGCCTACCTGATCAACGCAGTCTCGTACGGCCTCGGTGCCACCGCAGCCTCGACCACGAACACCGCGGTCTCCAGCTGGTTCACCTACGTGCTGAAGACCTGTGCCCCGGCGTCCGCCGAGACCGCGTTCTACGCACCGCTCGCCGGCAACCTGCTGACGAAGGCACTGGCCCAGGCAGCCAAGGTCGGCGCAGGCTGATTCAACACCCCCACAGTTGAGGAAAGGGCCCGGGCGAAAGCCCGGGCCCTTTCTGCATCACTGCACATCATCGGGGCGCCGCTGCACCCCGTAGTAGTTTCTCCACGGCATGAGCGAGCAGACAGACACCCAGCACGCCTGGCTGAACCCCGAGGACCTCCAGGCCGTGCGCAACCAGGTGCCCCTGGTGTACGTCGACGCCGTGCCCGTCCGCACCGACCATGACGGCACCGTCACCCACGTGGGCATGCTCCTGCGCCAGGCCGCCGACGGCACCATCAGCCGCATGGTGGTCTCGGGCCGCGTCATGCTGAACGAGCGCATCCGTGATGCCCTCATGCGCCACCTGGAGAAGGACCTCGGACCAATGGCCTTCCCGCGCATCCCGCCGGAGCCGTCGCCGTTCACCGTCGTGGAGTACTTCCAGGATCCCTCGGTCTCTGGCTTCTACGACCCGCGCCACCACGCCGTCAGCTTGGCCTTCGTGGTGCCCGTGACGGGGGAGTGCCACCCCACCCAGCAGGCGCTCGACCTTGCGTGGTTCACACCGGAACAAGCCGTCAGTACCGATGTCATCCGCGAGATGACGAGCGGTCACGACCGACTGATTCGTCTCGCTCTTGCAAGCGTGGGTCAGTTGCCCTGAACTAATTTGTGGTGGTGCCAGAGGGTGACACCATCTACCGAGCAGCAGCTGCGCTGCGCACCGCTCTCGTCGGTCACACCATCACCGGATTCGAGGCCGCGCGTCTCGTCGGTCCGTCGCCCTCAATCGGTGCGGCGGTGGAGAAGGTGGAGAGCCACGGCAAGCACCTCGAGATCGTCTTTGACGACGGCATCGTGCTGCACACGCACATGCGCATGACCGGCTCCTGGCATCTGTACCGCCCGGGCGAGAAGTGGCGCAAGCGCCGCCACCAGGCGCGCGCGGTCGTCACCACCGGCGAGTGGGTCGCGGTGTGCTTCAACGCACCGATCGTGGAGACATGGCGCGAGGCGGACCAGAACCGCCACCCACGTGCCGGCCGCCGCGGTCCGGACCTGTGCGACACGTCATCGGACCTGCACGAGTGCGCCGCGCGCCTGTTCCACTACGACAACCCGAACGCCACCATCGCCGATGCCCTTCTCGACCAGCGCGTCATGAGCGGCATCGGCAATGTGTACAGATGCGAGGTGCTGTGGTCGTGCGGCATCCACCCGTGGGCGACTGTCGGTTCCATCCCGGAATCAACATGTCTTGATCTCGTTCTGACCGCTGCCGGCCAGTTGCGTGCGAATCTCACTTCACCCGTGCGGATCACTGCGCCGGATGTTCCCGGTGGGCTCGCCGTGTACGGGCGCAACGGCCAACGATGCTCGCGTTGCGGCGACGTCGTCAGGCTGACAAAGCACGGCGAGATGGCGCGGTTGCTGTACTGGTGCCCGGGTTGCCAGACCGGATGCGAGCCGTACCCGGTCGTTGATGACTCCGACCCGGTGGCGCGTGCCACCGACCCTCACCCCGCGGGAAGCCTGTTCGTCAGCGACGTGCTGAAGCACCGCGACGCAAGCTGAACAGCCGCGTCTAGCCCCTGCCGAGGACGCGGTCCACCGCGATCTCGATTGCGACCCTGTCCTCGCGCTCGCCCGGCTGTCGGTAACGCGCGGCATACCCGGCAACGGCGAGAGCCACGCGCGCGGGATCGTCGGTGCCCGAGACGGTTCCCTCGAGCGAGAGCCAGCGGCCGCCGTCCACCTGCGAGACGACCGCACGGCCACCGCGCAGTGCGTTGCGGTACTTCTGCGAGGACGCGAACGTGATGATGCGGACGGTGCGGGTCTCGTCGTCGTAGCTGAACCCCACCGGCACCACGTGCGGCGACCCGTCGGCGCGCATCGTGGTGAGTGATGCAAGGTGATACTCGCGCAGGAAGGAGAGTGCCTCCTCGGTGAGTGCGCCGGGTTGCAACGCCATCAGTTCGTGGTGAGTGCGCTGAGGATGTCCACCTTCGTGGCTCGCCATGCGGGGTAGACCGCGGCGAGAACACCCACGAAGAACGACATCACGAGGATGAAGACCGTCGAACCAACCGGCACGCTGAACGAGGTGAGACCCTGGTCGCGGAGTGCGAACACGATGACCCAGCCGAGGCCGATCCCGAGCACGATGCCGGTGACGGCACCGACGAGCGAGGTGATGACGCTCTCCCAGCGCACCGTGGTGCGCACCTGGCTCTTCGTCATGCCGACGGCGCGCAGCAGGCCGATTTCGCGCTGGCGCTCGAACACGGACAGCAGCAAGGTGATGACGATCCCGACGATGGCGATGATGACGGACAGGAAGAGGAGACCGTAGATGAGGCCGAGGAGCTGGTTGACGCTGCCCGCGCGCGAGTCGATGAACTCCCGCTTGGAGAGGACCTTGCCCTGTCCGTACTTCGTGACAGCCTTCTCCAGGGCCGCACGGGTTTCCTCCTCCGGGACACCTGCCTTCGTCTTGATGAACACGTCCATGTCGAAGTGCTGGACGGGTGTTCCCTCGACGAGGGCGCGGCTGACCGTGTATTTGCCGAACTCATCCAGAGAGTAGACACCGGCGATCCTCAGCGCCTTCGAGGTCCCGTCGGCGAGTGTGATGTCGACCGTGTCGCCGACAGCCGCCTTGTTGTTCTTTGCGTACTTCTGCGACACGAAGATGGTGTCCGGGGTGAGGTCCGAGAACTTGCCCTGCGTGAGGCCGATCTCGAAGACGCCGTCGACGTTGCGCGGGTCGATGGTGACGATGAACTGACCCT
>JBEGQK010000087.1:0-2997 GCA_041180985.1 Actinomycetota bacterium | reverse complement strand
ACCAGGCCATCCCGCGTGACGGGTACACACCGATCGTGCAGAACATGCTCGACCACCCGTTGATCGAGGTGCAACTGGGAAGGGCCGTGACGGCCGACGACATCGCGGGCGCGGAGCACGTCTTCTGGTCCGGTCCGGTGGACGAGTACTTCAAGCACGCGCACGGCCGGCTCGGGTACCGCACGCTCGACTTCGCCGCCGAGGAGGCGACGGGGGACTTCCAGGGCTGCCCGGTCATGAACTACTGCGACCCTGACGTGCCGTTCACGCGCATCACCGAGCACAAGCACTTCACCCCGTGGGAATCACACGAGGGAACGGTGATCTACCGCGAGTACAGCCGGCTCGCCGAGCCCCAGGACATCCCGTACTACCCGATCCGCCTCGTCAAGGAGAAGGAACAGCTCCTCCGCTACGTGGAGGCCGCCAGGGCCGCCACGGGGGTCACGTTCCTCGGACGGCTCGGCACCTACCGGTACCTCGACATGGACGTGACCATCAAGGAAGCCCTCGAGGCAGCGGAGATCTTCCTCGACAGCCGCAGGACAGGCGCCACAATGCCGTCGTTCACGGTTGATCCCCTGTGAAACTGGTGTGATGACCTCGCACCTGCTGGCCCGGTTCCGGGTGGCCCCGGCCGGCTTCGCCGAACCGACGCTGTACGTGCGGCACCGTGACGGGGTCATCGATGACGACGGCCTGCACCTCATGCGCGGCGGCCGGGCCACGTTCGACACGACCTTCGGCGTGTTCTCCGCCGGCCGGTGGGGGAGACTCACCGACGTCGGGGACGTTCTCGTGAAGATGGAGGTCACCGGTCGCGTGCGGATCGAACTCATCGCGTACGCCGACGGGGTGGACACGGTCATCGGCGTGTCCGAGACCGGCGACACGGTCGACTGCCCGAACCTCAAGGCCCTCGCCGCAGAGTCGCTGTACGTGGCGATCACCGCGCTGGACGACAAGGTGGTGGTGAGGGGCGGCCAGTGGCGCACCCGCACCGCGCCGCTGCGCGACGTCCGTCTCGGCGTCGCGATCACCACGTTCAACCGCCAGGAGTACGTGCTGAAGACGATCGAGCGTCTCCTGCACCTGGAGTCATCCAACCCCGACATCACCGGCCACCTGAGGGTGCTCGTGGTGGACAACGCGCGCAACCTCGAGCCGGAGGTGCCCGCGGGTGCGCCGTTCCGACTGGTGCCGAACCCGAACCTCGGCGGGGCGGGCGGTTTCGCACGCGGGCTCATCGAGTTCCGCGAGGAGGGCTGGAGCACCCACGTCGTGTTCATGGACGACGACATCAGTCTCGAGCCCGAAGCAATCGTGCGCACCATCACCTTGCTGTCGCACGCCACGTCGCCCGACCTGTGCGTGCACGGCGCCATGATGAGCGAGGAACAGCCGTGGCTGCAGTTCGAGGCCGGTTCGCACTACGAGTTCCGTTCCGTCTACCCCCTGCGTGCCGTCGGTCGTGGCATCGACATGCGCCGCCGTGCGGACGTCGTCCACGACGCGCTCGAGGAGGACCTCCATTACTCGGCATGGTGGTTCACGGTCTTCCCGATGCACATCGCGAAGGACAACCCGTTGCCCGTCTTCGTGCGCGGTGACGACGTCGCGTTCGGTCTCATGCACACGGGCGAGCACACGGTCACCATGCAGGGCATCTGCGTGTGGCACGCCGACTTCGCGCTGAAGAACAACCCGTCGTCGCTCTACTACGAGGTTCGCAACTTCGCCCTGATCGACACGTTGGTGTTCGACGACCACAAGGCACGTCATCTCGCGTGGCGCTACCTGGGGTTCGGTTTCCGCAACGCGTACTCGCACCGCTACGCGAGTGCCGAGTACATGATCTGGGGTCTCAAGGACTTCCTGGCCGGGCCGGAGGAGTGGATGAAGATCGACCACTCTGCCAAGCACGACCAGGTGCGCCGTGTCGACGAAGAGAAGGCCGCTCCGTTGACCCCCGAGCAGCTCGCACTGGGGTTCACGCCACCGCGGCCGAAGTTCATCAGACTCGGCGGGTACCTGCTGTCACCGTTCATCGGAGCCGGGCACTTCCTGCCGAAGTCGCTGCAGTCGTCCGCGGTCGGTGTCGCACAGATCGACGTGCGTGCCGTCGGCCTCGCCATCCGCCACGAGAAGATCCTGTACCGCCACCCGAGGTTCGACGAGGGATTCGTGTGCGAACGCGACTACAAGCGCTTCAAGAAGATCCGGCGCGAGGTCTTCGTCACCACGGTGCAGTTGCTGCGCAACTACTCGAAGCTGAAGAAGGCGTACCGTGCCGCGTACCCCACGATGGTGAGCACGGAGTCCTGGAAGCAGCGTTGCGGGATCGACTGACGCCGGTGGGCTAAGCCCGCTCGGCCGTCGCCATCAACACGGACCACGTGGAGGGCCCGACCCTGCCGGTGACGGGGAGGCCGGAGCGTTTCTGGAACGTCTTCACCTGGGCGACGAGGTTCGACCCGTAGATGCCGTCGGCCGTGACCTTCGTCTTCAGGACCTTCGCGAGCGCCCGCTGGATCGTCTTCACGGCCGGGTGCCTCGTGCCCTTCTTCATGACCGCCAGTTCCGGCCGCGCGGTCAGCCCGAGCGCGTCCCACGTGGGTCTGTCGACGGTTCCCGTCTGCGGAAGGTTCACGGTGGCCTGGAAGGCCTTGACCGCCGCTGCCGTTCCCTTGCCGTAGATGCCGTCAGCGGTGAGTTTCTTCTTGCCCGTCAGGTTCAGCACCTTGTTCAGTGTCTTCTGCACCGTCTGCACCATCACACCTGCGTTCTTGTCGGCGAGTGGCAGGCCCGGCACGACCGGTGCAGCGCTCGCGGCGGCCGGGAGCAGTCCCTTCGATCTCAGGTCATCGAGCTGGGCACGGAGGAAGAGGGTGAACTCGGCCTGGCCGGTGGCGTTCAGGTGGACCCAGCAGCACAGCGACGTGTTGTCGAACCATCGCCACTGGTTTGCCGCGCCGCTGGCCGCGTTCCAGTCGAGAA
>JBEGQK010000086.1:0-3070 GCA_041180985.1 Actinomycetota bacterium | reverse complement strand
CCACGGTCACCCTTGCCCACTCGCGAACCGAGGATCTCGTCTCGGTGTGCCGAGACGCCGACATCATCGTGTCGGCCACGGGCATCGCGCGCAGCATCGGCGCGGCGCACGTGAAGCCCGGTGCAACAGTGATCGACGTGGGGATCTCGCGAACGTCGGAAGGCATCGTCGGCGATGTCGACTTCGATGCGGTGCAGGGGATTGCCGGTGCGGTCACACCGATGCCCGGCGGCACCGGCCTGCTGACGGTGGCGTGCCTCATGGAGAACACCGTCGCTGCTGCAGCGATGCAGGGCGTCAACGTCTTATGCGCCGTCTTCCCGTGGTGCTGGCGGCTCTCGCCCTCGTGACCCCCCTGTGCGCGGTGGGCGCCGCCGAAGCCTCGTCAGGGGGCAGGTCTGCCGCACCGGTTCCGGCCTCTGCCACCGGTCGTTACATCGTTCAGTTGCGCGACGGATCGGATGTGCAGCAGTTCATCGACGACAACGGCCTCGACCGCACGGGGCTGATCGTGTACTCGTCGATCTTCCCCGGGGTGGCGGGTTCATTCGCCGCCGGGACCATCGCGCGGCTTGCTGCGGACGCGCGCGTAATTTCGATTGATGCCGACGAGATCATCACGCAGGAGACCACGCGGACGACCGGACCCACGGTGGCGTACGCGAGCGACAGCGGCTACGTGCCGATGGGGCTCGACCGCATCGACCAACGCACGGACCCCATCGACCGTTCCTACTCGTACGCCTATGACGGGACCGGCGTCGACGTCTACGTGTTCGACACCGGCGTGTACGCGGCGCACACGGAGTTCTCCTCGCGCGTCGCAAACGGCTGGTCGTACAGGGCGGACAGCACGCTCCGGAACTCGGTGTGGTCCACGCTCGGTTCGTGCAAGAACCAGACCGACTCGAACGGCAACAACATCTACAGCGCGGCGGACCACCCGTACGACGTCGACACTTTCGATCACCCGACACTCGCCGCCGACGTGACAGCGGCACTCACCGACGTGGGCAAGACGGACAACGAGGGGCACGGCACCCATGTCGCGGGCATCGTCGGCGGGAGCACCGTGGGTGCGGCGCCGGGGGTGACCATCTACCCGGTGCGCATCCTCAACTCGTGCGGCAGCGGCCTCACGTCCATGGCGAACGCGGGACTCGACTGGGCGATCTCGCACCACACCACCGGCAGGGCCGTGGTGAACATGAGCGTCGGCTTTGACAACCGTCCCTCGAGCTTCGAGACGAAGGTCACGTCGCTCATGGCCGAGGGTGTTGTTGTCGTCGCCGCAGCGGGCAACGACAGCGGGTCGTCGTGCAACAGCGCACCGGCCGCCACGGCCGGAACGGTGTCCGTGGGTGCAGCGGTCGTGTCGAACTCTTCGACGACCGAGGCGTGGTACTCGAACTACGGCGAATGTGTCGACATCTTCGCACCGGGCGGTGCCGCCGTCATCTCCGGCGGGCACGAGGTGGGCACGACATCCGCGTGGATCGACGTCACGAACGGTTCGTTGAGTCCTTACGTCGTCGAATCCGGCACCTCGATGGCGGCGCCGCACGTCGCGGGTGTCGTGGCGCAGTACCTGCAGAGCCTCGCGTCGGCGCCGGTCTCCAAGACCACCGGCACCGACGCCGTCTGGGCGTGGTTGAAGCAGAACGCCACGTGTGATGCGGTGACCTATTACAACGGCTCGCGCACGGTCCAGACCCCGAACCGGTTCCTCAACACCGGCACCGCGGCCATTGTGCCGTGCGCGCCGCGCAACGTCACGGTCACGCAGGCCGCTGGCCGGAGCGTCGTCGCATGGGACGAGGTGGCAACGGGGAACGGGTCCGCGATCTCGGGCTATCAGGTCACGACCACACCGTCCACCGCAGGTTGCACCACGAACGCGGCAACGTTCACGTGCACGCTCACGGGCCTGACCGACGGAACGACGTACGCGGTGTCCGTGAAGGCGGTCAACGGCGTCGGTGCCGGCACCGCGGGGACGAAGACCCTGGTCGCGGGCGTCTCGGGCACTGCAACGACCGTCGCGCTGACCACCACAGTGGCCCCGACAACAACGACCACGGTCCCGCCCGACCCGGTGACCCCGACCACCGCGAACGCCACCGCATCATCGAGCAGCACACTCACAATCTCCTGGCCGGCCGTCAACGTGGCGGGCACCGTCGAGTACACGGTCACGATCTCGCCGGGTGGTGTCACGTGCACCACGCGCGCGACATCGTGCACGTTCGCGGGCGTGAAGAGCGGCACCAACTACTCGTTCACGATCACGGCGCGCAATGTCATCGGATCAGTGGCGGGTTCGTCCTTCACGTTCTCGGCGACTGCGGGGTTCACCGTGAAGCTGCAGTCGGTGAAGGTGAAGAGCCGCACGCTGCTCTCGCGCATCGTGACGTCACCGTCCAAGGGGAAGCGCACGTACCGCGTGACCTCCGGCAAGTGCACGATCAGCACGGGCAGGCTTGTCGCCCCGACCAAGGCCGGCACGTGCCGGTTCCGGGTGTCGATCGCGAAGTCGGGGACGTACCCCGCCATGTCCACCACGGTGAAACTGGTCGTCGTGGGCTGAGCGCCCACCTGCCCGTACGCTGTGGGAGGACACGAGAACCGGAGAACACCATGGCCACCGTCGCACTGACAGCAGAGACATTCGAGGAGACCGTGCTCGCGCCCGGCATCACGATCATCGACTTCTGGGCCGACTGGTGCGGTCCGTGCAAGGCGTTCGCCCCGGTGTACGAGCAGTCATCCGAGGCTCACCCCGACGTGGTGTTCGCGAAGGTGGACACCGAGGCCGAGCAGATGATCGCCGCCGAGTTCGACATCCGCTCGATCCCCACGATCATGATCTTCCGCGACGGCATCCCGCTGTTCCGCCAGGCAGGGGCACTGCCGGGCCACGCGCTCGAGGATGTCATCACGCAGGCGCAGGCACTCGACATGGACGCCATCCGCAAGGAAATCGCCGAACAAGAAAACGGCAATTAGGTAGCCTCACCCCCGTGGCACGGGGGCATGCGGTCACAGTTGCAGTGTTGATTTCCACCGCAGT
>JBEGQK010000085.1:0-8946 GCA_041180985.1 Actinomycetota bacterium | reverse complement strand
GCGGACGCAGGAGGACCAGAGGGTTGACCGAATGCCATGGCCCGACAGTACACACGGGGCGACTCAGGGTCCCGTGAGCGTCCGCGCACACGGATGTGCACGGACGCAACCACGATCTACTCGTAGCGGAGGGCCTCCACCGGGTCCATGTTCGCCGCGCGACGCGCCGGGAGGCTTCCCGCCAGCATGCCGATCAGGGTCGTGATGATCAGCACCACCAGGGCAATCTGCGGTGAGATGGAGACGATGTCGCGGTCCGCGATGCCGGAGTCCGCCAGTTGCTTGTTCAGAACCTGGTTCAAACCGATCGCGAAACCGAACGACACAAGAACACCGAACAACCCGCCCATGAAGCCGAGAACTCCTGCCTCGACCCGGAACAGCCGTCGCACGGTCTTCTTGGTGGCCCCGATCGCGCGCATGATGCCGATCTCGCGTGTGCGTTCGAGGGTCGCCATCACCATGGTGTTGATGACGCCGATTGCCGCAACGAGAAGTGCGATGCCACCGATGCCGCCGAGCACCGCACCGATGATGGTGAAAGCGGTGGCCTGCGTGTCGATTTCTTCCTTGCCGGCGGCAGCGCCGTAACCGAGCTTCTGGACATCGGCCAGGACCGCATCAACATTGTTCTTGTTGTTGACGGTGATCCAGATCGAGGAGTAACCGTTGCGGTCCACCTGGCTCTCGGTGCGCGTGCTCTTCTGCCCGTTCGGGCCGCTGTTCTCCTGCCACGTCATCGTCTGCATCGCCACGGACCACTCCAGGTCGACACTCATCATGCTTCCGCCCTCGGACATCGTGACGCCCACGATCTTCGTCTTCTCGTCAGCCTTCTTTGCGTCGGGTGGTCCCATGTCCTTGCGGTACCGCAGCGTCATCTCCTTGCCGATGAGCTCGGCTTCCTTGCCCTTGAACCCCAGGTCGCCGGCAATGTCGGAACTGATGAGAATCCCCGAACCCTTCACGGCCTCCGTCAGCTCGCCGCCGGCCACCAGGATGTGCTTGATGGTCCCGTTCGGGGTGTAACCCTCGACCCCCACGTTCTTCATGGTCATCTCGCGGCCGTCCACGACGTAGCTGTCGAACATGTTGGATGTGACGTACAGCGTTGCGGATTCGATGTTGCCCACCTTCTGCACGGCAGCCAGCACGTCGGCATCGATCTTCTTGCCGGACCCATCGGGCCAGTTCCACTGCGATTCGCGGTAGTCAAGTCCGGGCGTTCCGGTGACGATGACGCGCTTGTCCATGCCGGTCTTCTCCGCGGAGGAGACGAGGAAGCTCTTCGCACTGGTGACGAGAGAGAGCATGACCGTGACGCTGACGGCGCCGATGACGATCGCGAAGATCGTGAGGGTCGTGCGCAGCTTCTGCCGGCTGAGGTTGCGCCAGCCGGTGCGGAATTGGTCGGAGAACTTCACTGTGCGCCTGCCTTCTCGCTGATCTTGCCGTCACGGATCTCGATGATGCGCTTCGCCTGTGCGGCGACGCTCGCGTCATGGGTGATGATGATGAGGGTGATGCCCTCGGCGTTCAGTCGCTTCAGTTCGTTGATGACGTCGGCACCGCGGGACGAATCGAGGTTGCCCGTCGGTTCGTCGGCGATGATCAGCTGCGGATCATTCACCAGCGCACGGGCAATGGCCACGCGCTGGCGCTGACCACCCGAGAGCTGGGTCGGCTTGTGGCTGGCACGGTCAGACAGGCCGACGCGCTCCAGGGCCTTCATCCCGCGCTCGCGCCGCTCCTTCTTCTTGCCGACTCCGCCGATGGTCAGCGGTGAGATCACGTTCTCCAGGGCCGATTCGTGGGCCTGGAGGTTGAACGACTGGAAGACGAAGCCGATGTGGCTGTTGCGGTACTCGCTGAGCGCCTTGTCCCTCGCCTTCGCGAGGTCGACACCATCGACCATGACACTGCCCTCGTCGGGCTGGTCGAGGCCACCGATCACGTTCGCGAGCGTGGACTTGCCGGACCCGGACGGACCGCAGATGGCGATGAAATCGCCCTTCTCCACGGTGAGCGACACATTGTCGAGGGCCTTCACCTCCTCGTCACCGACCGTGTACGTCTTCTTCAGACCGGAACACTGCACAAAAGCCATACGGACCCCCCTGGCACTTTCGGTCAAGTTACTACGCACCATCTGCGGTGCTGACGACCGAACTGCTTGCGCGCGTCAACCGTTCGCTCTGCATTCACCCGGGTGGTCGGGTCAGTTCACGAGACTGGCGAGAGCCCACACGGCTGCAACAAGCCCGACGAATGCCATGACGATGCTGCGGGCAACCGGAGCCTTCTCGAGGTCTTCCTCGCTGCGCTTGTTCTCCGGCGGGCGAACGACAGCCATGACGTTTCCGACCACCAGTGCGCCGCCGAGAGCCAGCACCAGCCACGCGAGGAGATCCTTGCCGAGGAACATGTCACCGGGCCGGGTTCTGGAACTGGGTGAACTGACTGACGAACAACAACCGCACATGACCGTTCGGACCGGCACGGTGCTTGGCCAGGTTGATGTCCGCCCACCCACGCTTGTCAAGTTCCACTTCGGGGTTCAGCATTTCCTCGCGGTACAGGAACATGACCGTGTCCGCGTCCTGCTCGATCGCACCGGACTCGCGCAGGTCGCTCAACTGCGGTCGCTTGTCGGTGCGGGACTCGAGTCCGCGGCTCAACTGGCTGAGCGCCACCACGGGAATGCCGAACTCGCGGGCGAGCAGCTTCAGTCCGCGGCTGATCTCGGAGATCTCCAGCTGGCGGTTCTCGACGCGGTTGCTGCCCCCGCCCATGAGCTGCAGATAGTCGATGACGACGAGCGCGGGCTTCAGTGCCTCGCTTGCGTTCACGCGGCGCAGCTTCTGGCGGATCTGCATCACCGTGATCTGGGACGTGTCGTCGATGTACAGGGGGATGTCGAGACGGCCGACCGCATTCACGATCCTGCTCCATTCGGCGTCATTCAGGTTGCCGGTGCGCAGCTTGTCGGACTCCACCTGCGCCTCCGCCGAGATGATGCGCTGGGTCAGTTCGGTGGCACCCATTTCCAGCGAGAAGAACAGCACGGGGCGCCCGGTCTTCTTGGCGACGTTCACGGCCATGCCGAGCGCGAGCGCCGACTTGCCCATGGCCGGGCGTGCGCCCACGATGTTGAGCGTTCCCGGCTGGAGACCCGCGAGCAGGCGGTCCAGTTCGTAGTACCCGGTGGGCACGCCGGTGATCTCCTGCTTCGCTTCGTAACGCTCCTCGAGAATCTCCGTGACCGATCCGGTGAGGTCGTGCAGTTTCTGCAGCGAGTCCGTCATCTGCTCGTCGCCGAGGTTGAAGACGATCTGCTCCGCCTTGTCGATGGCTTCGCGGACGTCCGCCGGCGCGCTGAACCCGAGATCAGCGATTTGCGTGGCACCCTTGATGAGGCGGCGCAGCATCGAGGTGTCCTTGACGATCTGGATGTAACGGCCCGCACTGGACACAGACGGTGTCGCGTTCTGCAATTCGAGCAACGCGTCGAGGCCACCGATCTCGTCGAGCATGTTGGTGCGGCGCAGTTCGTCGGCAACGGTGACCGGGTCGATGGCCTGTGCCGCTGCCGCCAGCGCCTTGATCGCGCCGTAGATGTTCTGGTGGGCGGGCTTGTAGAAGTCGGCGGCCTGCAGTTCGCGTTCGACGGCGAGACCGACCGGGTTGTCATCCAGCATCATGGAGCCGAGAAGTGATGCCTCGGCGTCGACGTTGTGCGGCGGAATGCGGCTGTCGAGCTTCATCTCACGACGGTCATTGCGTCGCGGTTCGCGCACGTCGCGGTCATCGCGCGTGTCGCGGAAGTCGTCAGGGGCGTTCGTCATAAGTGGTGCTACACCTTGCCTGCAATTGCCTGTGAATTGCTAGTGGACAAGGCTGTCAAATGGGTGTGGAAAGGGCTGGGGACGACCGTTTTCCGCTGTGGATAACGACCGGGCCCCAGCCCTTTTCGTGAGTGTTCGTGAGCCCGGGATCAGGCGACGACGTTGATCTTGATGGCAACCTCGACGTCGGCGTGCAGGCGCACGACCGCCGTGTGTGCACCGACGGTGCGGATGGGCTGGGACACGATCTTCTTGCGGTCGAGCGTGACGCTGGCCTGCTTGGCGAGTGCCGCTGCAATGTCGGCCGTGGTGACCGAACCGAACAGACGGCCTTCGTTGCCGGCCTTGGCCTTGATGGTCAGCGGCTTGGCAGCGAGTGCCTCTGCGACGGTGCGGGCGGAGTCGCGGTCGGCTGCCTCGCGCAGGTCGCGGCGGCGACGCATGGCGTTCGCCTGGGCGATGGCGCCATCCGTTGCCGTGAACGCAAGGCCACGGGGCAGCAGGTAGTTGCGGGCATGACCGTCGGCAACGGTGACGACGTCACCGCGCTTGCCGAGACCGGCGATGTCCTCACGGAGGATCAGGTTCATGATCAGGCCTCTACTTCTTCTGTGGCGGTGTCAACGGTGGTCTCGTCTGCTGCGTCCTCGGGGACGAAGTTCGACGGGATCTCGGCGTCCTCGAGCTCGAGGTTGCCCTCTTCCTCGCGGCGGTCTGCGCCGGCGCGCGGTGCGCGGGTGCTGACGGTGCGCTTCGTGTACGGCAGCAGGGCCATCTCACGGGCGTTCTTGATTGCGTTGGCGATGTCGCGCTGCTCCTGCACGGAGACACCTGCGAGCTTCTGGCCGCGGATCTTCGAGCGGTCGGACATGAACTTCTGGAGGAGGTTCACGTCCTTGTAGTCGATGTACTCGACCTTCTCGATCTTGAGCGGGTTGGCCTTCTTCTTGAACTTGCGGTTTGTCTCGCGGGCGCTACGGGCCTTGTTCTTCTTGCTGGTCATTTTCCTGGTTCCTTAGAAACGATGGTGATTGCTGCTGGGATGGTTGGGTCAGAAGGGCTCTTCGCCGGAATCGAATCCGCCGAAGTCGTTGCCGCCGTTGTTGTTGCCGCCGCGGCCACCGCCACGGTTGCCGCCGAAGTCGCCGCCCTGGCCGCCCTCGCGGGGGGTGCGCTCCACCTGGGCGGTCGCCCAACGGAGGCTGGGGCCGATTTCGTCGGCGTTGATCTCGATCGCGGTGCGCTTGTCACCCTCTCGGGTGGTGTACTCGCGCTGCTCGAGGCGACCCGTGACCAGCACGCGCATGCCCTTCGTGAGGGTGGCGGCTGCGTTCTCGCCCATCTGGCCCCAGGCCACGATGTTGAAGTACGAGGTCTGCTCCTGCCATTCACCGTTCTGCTGGTAGCGACGGCTGACGGCGAGGCCGAACGAGGCGACGCCACGACCACCGGTCGTGAAGCGCAATTCGGGATCGCGGGTGAGATTTCCCACGAGGGTGACTGTGTTGTCGGCCATTGTTGGCTCCTTCTGTTCTGTCTGTGTTCCGGCGAGCGTGAGCTCGATCGATGACGGCTTACGCCGCCGATGTCATGCCGCGACGTGCGGCCTCATCATCAGGAAGACGGAACAGCTTGTGGCGCAGGACGTCGTCGGAGATGCGGAAACCGCGCTCGACCTCGTCCAGGGCGCCAGCGGGAGCCACGATGTTGAACACCGCGTAGTAGCCGTCGTCCTGCTTCTGGATGGGGTACGCCAGGCGACGCTTGCCCCACCAGTCGGGGTTGCCGTGTACAGAACCGCCCACTTGGGCGACGGAGTTGGAGATGGTCTTGACGTAGCCGTGGGCTGCGTTCTCATCGAGCTGACCGCTGATGATGACCATTAGTTCATAGGCACGCATTGCGTGTTACCTCCCTTCGGACCCGGTTTTTGCCGGGGCCCCATGCCGGAGCAGGGTGAATATTGACTCCGAAACTGTATCGGCGGTGTTGGACGGTGACACAGGGGTGCATCAACACCACGTCCTGCGCCCTCCGCTTCCATGAACTCCATGTGGGACAGGGGAATCAGCCGACGGCAGCCGGTCCCCGGCGGCGGGCTCAGGTGGCCGCGCGCTTGCGACGGTTGCCGCTGACGGGCAGCACCCGCAGCAGGTGGTGCCACCGGCACGACGGACACACCTCCACCACGTACGCGGCGTAGTCGTGACCGGTGCGCTGCAGCTTGGCGATCTCCTCGCGCTCGGTGATGAGACGTCCGTGCTTCGGCAGACCGTGCCCGAACACGTACGTGAGCAGAACCACGTTCGTTTCCTCGCAGATCTCGCAGACCGTGTTCGTGGGCTCGCCGAGGTTCTTCGCGGCGCGGATGAGTTCCGGGTGCGCGTCGCACACCGTGTCCCGGTTGATGCGGCCGCGCTTGAACTCGTTGATGAGCCCGCGACGCGCGAGTCGGTGGTCGACGACGCCGACATCACCACGCAGCATGTCGACGGAGAAACCCATGGGCTCACAAGATACTTCTAAGATGACGACATGACCGACGCCCACGGATTGATGCGCGACGGTCTCGGCATCTCGTTCGGCCACGACGTGGCCGATGATCTGGAGCTGCGCATCTGCGGTGACGTGCGCGGCAAGCGCGTCCTCGAGCTCGGCATCTTCGGTTCGATGCCGAACTGCGTGACCCTCGCGCGCAAGGGTGCACGCGTCACGAGTGTCGACACGCAGCGCGACGCCATCCAGCGCGCACGCCACTCCGCGAACGAATTCGAGGTCAACGTGGAGTTCCACGAGAGCGGTCACGCCGACCTGGGGATGATGATGAGCGGCACGATCGACCTGGCCCTGTCCATCCACCAGATCGACACGGACACCGACGTGGCGCGTCTCTTCCGCCAGGTGCACCGCGTGCTCAAGCCGGAAGCGGGGTTCATCTTCGCTCTCGGCCACCCGGCTGCCGCGATCTTCGACCGCGCCGACCCCACCGCGCGCCGTCAGTACGGGTCGACCACGCCCACCATCGGCGAGCTCACCATGGCGTTGCAGCGCACCAACTTCACGATCGACGTGATGTACGAGCTGATGCCCATCAGCCAACCGCGCGCGGTCGTGCCGAGCACGTTGATCATCCGTGCCCGCAAGCTCGGCAGCTAACAGTCACGCGTTGTTCTGACGACGCGTGCGCTTCAGCTTGCCGGCGGAGTCCTTGTTCTCGTCCCACCAGGCACGCAGGCGGTTGACGGCTGCCTCCTCGCCGATGAGACCCTCCTCGAGGCGGATGTCCATCAGGAACTCGAGCGCAGCGCCGACGACGGGGCCGGCGGGAACACCCAGCAGTTCCATCACGCGCACGCCGTCGATCTCCGGGCGCAGGGCAGCGAGTTCCTCGCGTTCGTTGAGGTACGCGATGCGCTCCTCCAGTTCGTCCATGCGTCGCGAGAGAATTGCGGCCTTCTTCTCGTTGCGCGTCGTGCAGTCACAGCGGGTCAGCACGTTCAGTTCCGCGAGCAGCGGACCCGCGTCGCGCACGTAGCGGCGCACGGCGCTGTCCGTCCACCCCATCTGGTACGTGTGGAAACGCAGGTGCAGGTTGACCAGTTCGGTGACGGCCTCGACGTCCTCGTTCGAGTACTTCAGCGCGCGCATCCGGTCGCGCGTCATGCGCGCGCCGACGACCTCATGGTGATGGAACGTGACACCCTTGCCGTTCTTGTAACCGCGCGTCTTCGGCTTGCCGATGTCATGGAACAGCGCGGCGAGACGCGTGAGACGGAAATCGAACGTGGGGTGCGCGTCGGGACGGACGTTCTCCACGACGGCAAGCGTGTGCGTCAGAACGTCCTTGTGCCGGTGGATCGGGTCCTGCTCGAGGCGCATGCCGCGGATCTCGGGGAAGAACTGGTCGACGAGACCCGTGTCGATGAGGAACCACAGGCCGGCGCTCGGTTTGTCGGCAACCATCAACTTGTCGAGTTCCGCACGAACGCGTTCCATCGACACGATGCCCATGCGCTCGCCCATGTCGACGACCGCCTTCGTGAGTTCGTCGACCGGCGTCACCTGCAGCTGGGCGATGAAGCGCGCGGCGCGCATCATGCGCAGCGGGTCGTCACTGAACGACTCCTCGGGGGAGAGCGGCGTGCGCAGGGTGCGCGTCATGAGGTCGGCCGCGCCGCCGTAGGGATCGACGAGCGTCGGTGAGTCAGCCGTGAGCTCCAGCGCCATCGCGTTGATCGTGAAGTCCCGCCGCGACAGGTCCACGGTGATGTCGTCGGCGTACTGCACGTCGGGTTTGCGGGAATCGGGCGAGTACGCCTCGGCACGGTGGGTCGTGATCTCGTAGACCCGCTCGCCCACCTTCAGGCCGATGGTCCCGAACTTCTCGCCCTGGGTCCACACGGCGTCGGCAATGCCGGCCACCAGCTTCTTGGTCACCTCCGGGCGGGCCGTGGTGGTGGCATCAAAATCCATCTGGTCCACGGGCTTTGAGTCATCACCGAGGAGCAGGTCCCGCACGGTCCCGCCCACGAGATACAAACGGTGGCCCGCCTCGCGGAAGCGGGCGGCCAGGGGCTCCATTTCGTGGAGGATGGGGGCGAATCGGGCGGGAATCATGGCGGCAGCGGGGTGCGCCAAGGCTAGGCGCAACTACGGTTTTCAGGGTGCGTACCCCGAACGGCCCCCGCGAGTCCACGGTGCTCTGGTCAGGCGCGATCACGGTGGCCGCACGCCAGTGGCCGCACGCCCGGGACTGGGCATACCTACTAATAACGAGCGCGCACGCAGTTGATTCGGCCCTTCCCGGGGACGACATCGTGGGGGGTTGGCTCGAGCGCCTCACCCATCTCGGGTACGCAGGAGTGCGCACGGGTGCGGTGAGCCCCGACATCGCGAAAGCGTTGTCCCGCAACGGTTTCCGGGTGATCCAGGACCTGACGCTCCTCTCGGCAGACCTGTCGGGCGGGGCGATTCCGGCCGGTCCGGGACCATCCATCCGGCCCCTGCGCGGGCGATTCCTCACCAGGCATTCCGTCGTCGACAGGATCCTGGACATCGACCATGTGTCGTTCGGCGACCAATGGGCACTTGACCACACCGC
>JBEGQK010000084.1:0-2919 GCA_041180985.1 Actinomycetota bacterium | reverse complement strand
GCTCATCGAGGCCATCGCTTCTGCCCACGGACACACGCACATGCGGATGCCGAGCGGCGCCGGCCACGACGCCCAGATGCTCGCGCGGGTGTGCCCCACGTCGATGATCTTCGTTCCCAGCCACAAGGGCATCAGTCACAATCCGGCAGAACACACCGAGGCGGACCAGCTCGTCGCCGGATGCGACGTGCTCCTGCATGCACTTCTCTCGCTCACCCACCCGGAGGTAGGTCAATGAGTCGCATCATCACGGTCGGGGCGGCACAGCTCGGGCCGATCCAGAAGGACCACTCGAGAGAGAGCGTCGTGCAGAGACTGGTCTCGCTCCTGCGCCAGGGAGCCTCCGCCGGCTGCGACCTCGTCGTCTTCCCCGAACTCGCACTCACCACGTTCTTCCCCCGATGGTTCGTCGACGACATCACGACGGCCGATCACTGGTACGAGCGCCAGATGCCGTCACCCGTCACGCAGCCATTGTTCGATGCAGCGCGCGAACTCGGTGTCGGTTTCTGCCTGGGCTACGCGGAACTCACCGATGACGGCCACCGCTTCAACACGCAGATCCTGGTGGAGAAGGACGGGAGCGTCGTCGCCAAGTACCGCAAGGTGCACATCCCCGGACACGAGCACCACGAGCCGGACCGGCCCTTCCAGCACGCGGAGCGGTACTACTTCGAGCCGTCCATGGAGGGCTTCGGGGTGTGGAAGGCATTCGGTGGCCGCATCGGGATGATGATCTGCAACGACCGCCGTTGGCCGGAGACGTACCGCGTGATGGGGCTGAAGGGCGTGGAGATGATCCTCTGCGGGTACAACACCCCGATCCATTACGTGCCGGACCCGAGCCAGGACATCCTGCAGGGCTTCCACAACGCTCTCGTGATGCAGTCCGGCGCGTACCAGAACGGCACGTGGGTGGTCGGCGTCGCCAAGGGCGGCGTCGAGGAGGGCGTCGACAGTCTGGGGCAGTCGATGATCGTCGCACCGTCCGGCCAGATCGTCGCGCAGGCGCTGACCACGGACGACGAGCTCATCTTCGCGAAGTGCGACCTCGACTGGTGCGCGCGGTACAAGGGCACTCTCTTCGATTTCGATCGCTACCGCCGCCCCGAGGTGTACGGCAACATCACCGCCCAGCGCGGGGTCATCCTGGACTGACATGTCGACCGTCACGAAGGGCCTGGTGTGTTCGCACCACCATCTGTATTCCGCGCTCGCGCGCGGTATGCCGGCTCCCCCGTCGACCCCGGATTCCTTCCTCTCGGTGCTGGAGCAGGTGTGGTGGCGGCTCGACGCAGCCCTCGATCTCGACATCATCTACTGGTCGGCGGCCCTCGGTGCCGCCGAGGCCCTGCTGAACGGCACCACCGCGATCATCGACCATCACGAATCACCCAACGCCATCGAGGGAAGCCTGGACGCCATCAAGGAGGCGTGCGAGATGGTCGGGGTGCGCACCAACCTCTGCTACGGCGTGACGGACCGGTGGAACGGGGACCGCATGTCATCGAGGGTCGACCCGTCCTCCGCGATGACCGTCGCGGCGCGGCGCGGTCTGGCGGAGAACGAGAGGTTCCTGCGCGGTGGCGGCAGGGGCATGGTGGGCGTGCATGCAGCATTCACCTGCAGCGACGAGACTCTCGAGCACGCTGCCGGACTGGCTGCGGACCTCGGAACCGGTGTGCACATCCACGTTGCCGAGGGACCCGACGACGCCGATGCGGGGCGTCGTCTCGAGCATCTCGCCACCGACGACTGGTTGCTCGTGCACTGCGTCCACCTCGACAGGCCACTGCGCGGCACGATCGCCCACAACCCCCGCTCCAACATGAACAACTCCGTGGGTTACGCGCACCCGGCGCAGCGCACGAACACCGTGGTGCTCGGCACCGACGGCATCGGGGCCGACATGCTGGAGGAGGCCCGTCTCGCGTACGTCAGATTGCGCGAGACCGACATCACGGGGACACCCGACACTGCGTGGACATGGTTGGAGAACGGCGAGTCATTCTTCCCCGAGGTCGCGGGCGACACGGTCGAGTGGTCCTACGACCATGCCGACAGTGCGTGGCACGTGGCGTTCACGCCGGGTGTGCGCGCCATCAACGTGACGGTCGACGGACGTCCCGTCGTCCGGAACGGCGAACCCGTTCATTTCGACCTGCAGGAAATCCGCTCGAAGGCTGCCGAGGCTGCCTCACGACTCCATTCCCGATTGTGAGCCCATCATGTCCGTACTGACTCCAACCACCATCTCAGACGCCGCAGCCTCCCTCGCTGCACACCCAGACGCGCAGATTCTCAGTGGCGGAACCGACTTCATGGTGGAGGTCAACTTCAACCACCGCAAGCCGACGACAGTCGTGGCCCTCGGCGGCATCGAGGAACTGCGCCGGTGGAGCAACGACGGCAGCTCCGTGTTCATCGGTGCAGGGGTGACATGGCAGGACATCGAGACAGGCCCCATCTCGGCACTCCTCCCCGCTCTCGCCGAGGCTGCACGCACCGTCGGCTCGCCGCAGATTCGCGCCGCCGGCACCATCGGCGGGAACCTCGGAACCTGCTCGCCCGCAGGAGACGGTCTCCCGGTCCTTGCAGCCCTCGAGTGCGACGTCCATCTCGTGTCCCCGCGCGGTGAACGAATCGTGCCGTTCGCGGACTTCATGGTGGGTCCGAAGCGGAACTCGAGAACTGCCGACGAGATCATCACGGGCGTCACGGTGCCGGTGCCTGACGGTTACCAGGGCTACGCCAAGGTCGGCGTCAGGAACGCAATGGTGATCTCCATCGCCAGCGCGTGTCTCGTCGTCCACAACAACAGGGTTCGCGTCGCACTCGGATCCGTCGGCCCGACGATCATCAGGGCGACCGGGGCCGAGCAGTGGCTCGACCAGCTTCAGGCAATCCCGGGTCGTGCCG
>JBEGQK010000083.1:0-2701 GCA_041180985.1 Actinomycetota bacterium | reverse complement strand
GAGCCCTTGGCACATGTAGGTACAATCGCAAGTCCTACAAAACTGCGCTCGTAGCTTAATGGATAGAGCATCTGACTACGGATCAGAAGGTTGGGGGTTCAAGTCCCTCCGAGCGCGCCAGAAGGACATTCGTTCGACTCCGGATGACATCCGTGCCTGTCAACCCCATGGGGTGCCTACTTACCGTGCACCTCATGAAGAAACCCCTCATCACACTCCGTCGGTCAATCGTCGGTCTCGCGGCAGTTGCCGCCGTGGCCGGCACCTCGGCAACCGCACACGCGGTTGACGCCACCACCACAACCACAGTCGCGTCCACCACGACGGTGGCGGCCACCACGACAACGGTGTCGTTGCTGCCCTCCGCCCCGTTGAACGTCAAGGTGCGGGTGAAGGGGACCACGGCGATCCTCAGTTGGTCGGCGCCGTCAAGCGCAGGCATGCACCCGGTGCTCGGGTACACAGTCGACTCCTCGAACGAGGAGCTGTCCTGCTACACCACGAAGCTCACGTGCAACGTCTCGCCGTTGGTGCCCGGCATCCCCTACAAGTTCCGCGTCCGTGCGGATTCGAGCGAGGGTCTCGGTGCCCTCTCGGAATGGTCGCGCCAGGTGACGCTGCCCTTCAACTTCGAGGGTCGGGGCAGCAAGATCACGCTGACCGATGCCAACAAGCCATCGGTGAAGATCTCGCTGCACACCGGCATCAACGTCGTCGGCCGCACGGTCTACATCGGCGTGATGACGCCGCGTGGCCTCGGGTCGAAGCAGATCGTCGCCTATGCGTTCGAGCTGGTCGATGCGAACAAGACAACGGTGGCGACGTTCTCGTCGGCGACGCACCGCGAGAACGTGGTGATCGGCCGGTTGGCCTCACCGGCAGGGCGCTACCAGGTGCACATCACGGCGATCATGAAGAGCGGCGCCAAGTTGACGTGGCACGGTGTCTGGGTCACGGTGAAGTGACCGTCCCCGACGGTCACTGATGGAAGAAAGCCGAGATCCAGCGCGCGACGAGGTCCTGGTCGAGCGAGGTGGCAGTGAGTGTCGCCCGCGCGGCCTGGACCTCGCTCTCGCCGAACAGTGCGATGCGTGTCGCAAGGAGGCTGTCGGAGAGTGCCGGGGAGAATTCCGGGTGCACCTGCAGTGTCCACGCCCGTTCGCCGACGAGCATCCCGCCGTTCGGGCAGTAGTCGCTCGATGCCCAGAGATCCGCTCCGTCGGGGAGCGTGATGACCTGGTCCTGGTGGCTGGCCGCGAGATAGATGACGTCACGGGCCGGCTGCATCCAAGGCTGGGGCCGCAGAACCGAGTACTCCTTCGCGCCGATTCCCCAACCGACCTTGGCCTTCTTCACGGCGCCACCGAGGGCCTGTGCGAGCAGTTGGTGACCGAAGCAGATGCCGACGAACGGCGTCTCGGTGCGGACCATCTCGCGCAGCATCTCTTCGACGTCGCGGAGCCATGCCACGTCGTCGTACACCGAGAGGCGGCTCGGTGAACAGATCCATCCGTCCTGCTCGTCGAGCGACGTGGGCATCTGGCCTTCGTCGCACTTGTAGGGCACGACGGTGATGTCGTGCGGCCCGAGGATGTCGCGGTAGAGCTCGGCGTAGTCGCCACCGACGTGCAGGCTTCCCGCATCGATGTGGCCGACGACGAGGAGACCGACCGACCTCATCGGAACGAGAACACCTTCGTGGGTCCGGTCGTCAGCTCCGGCAGGAGCCCGCGCGAGCGGAGGATGGGCATGACGCCCTCCCCGAACCAGTAGGCCTCCTCGAGATGCGGGTACCCGGACATGATGAAGGCCTCGTTGCCGAGTGCGTGGTACTCCTCGATGCGGTCGGCGACTTCCTCGTAACTGCCGACGAGTGCGGTGCCCACTCCGCCGCGCACGAGGCCGATGCCGGCCCACACGTTCGGGTGGATCTCGAGCTTCGACACGTCGCCACCGTGGAGATCGAACTGACGGCGCTGGCCGACGGACTGCGTCTTCATGAAGTCCTCGCGTGCCGCGGCGATCGCCTCGGGTGACATCGAGGCGAGGATGTTGTCGGCGACGGCCCACGCCTCCTCGCTGGTCTTTCGGGCGATGACGTGGAACCGCACACCGAACCGCATCTTGCGGCCGAACGACGCTGCCTTCGCCGCGACACGGTCCATGCGTTCCTTCAGTGCCTGCGGGGTCTCGCCCCACGAGAGATACAGGTCGATGGTCTCCGCGGCGACGTTCTCCGCTTCCTCGCTGGCGCCGCCGAAGTAGATCGGCGGCACGGGGTCCGGCACGTCGCGCGTTGTCGCGTCCGTGACGTCGAAGAAGTCTCCCTTGAAGGAGAACGGTTGGCCCGACCATGCGCCACGCATGATCTTCACGAACTCAGCCGTGCGCGCGTACCTCGTTGCCTTGTCCTCGGTGACGCCGAAACGCGCGAGCTCGGCCTGTTCCGCCCCGGTCACGATGTTCACGAGCAGACGACCGTTCGAGACGCGCTGGTACGTGCTCGCCATCTGGGCAGCCAGGGTGGGGGTGAGGAGAGCGGGGCGGAACGCGACGAGGAACTTCAGACGGTCCGTGACGGCGAGAAGCGCTGCCGTGGAGATCCATGCGTCCTCGCAACCGGTGCCGCACGGGGTGAGCACCGCCTCGAAACCGAGCTGTTCGCAGGCCTGGGCAATCTGCTGCAGGTACTGAACGCTTG
>JBEGQK010000082.1:0-19115 GCA_041180985.1 Actinomycetota bacterium | reverse complement strand
CCGCTCACGTGGTACGCCGCCACCGGCAGGTCGGTGATGCCGCGCACCCGTGAGATCACGTCGAGGTACGTCACGGCCGGCTTCACCATGACGATGTCGGCACCCTGTTCGATGTCCTCGCGGACCTCGCGCAGGCTCTCTCGCACGTTGCGCCAGTCCTGCTGGTACCCCTTGCGGTCACCGCCACCGGCGATCTGCACGTCGACCGCGTCACGGAACGGTCCGTAGAGGCCTGATGCGTACTTGGCGGAGTAGGCCATGATGGCGACGTCGTTGTGACCGGCGCCGTCGAGTGCGGCGCGTATCGCGCCGACCTGGCCGTCCATCATCCCGCTCGGCGCGACGACGTGGGCACCTGCCTTCGCCTGGGCGAGGGCGGCGCGGCAGTAGATGTCGAGCGTGAGGTCGTTGTCGACGTTGCCGTTCCTGTCGAGCACGCCGCAGTGACCGTGCGATGTGTACTCGTCCACGCAGAGGTCGGACATGATGACGAGATTGTCCCCGTGCTCCGCGCGCAGGCGGGCGAGCGCCCTCTGGGCGATGCCGTCCGGGTCGTACGCGCCGCTGCCGGTCTCGTCCTTCGTGGCGGGAACGCCGAACAGGATGACGCTGCGGATGCCGAGGCCGACGAGCTCGCGCACCTCCCGCGACAGCGAATCGAGCGTGTGTTGCTCCACCCCGGGCAGCGACCCGATCGGCTGTGCCTCGGTGATGCCCTCGCGCACGAACAACGGTGCCACGAGGTCGCTCGTGTGCAGACGCGTCTCCGCGACGAGGTCACGGAGTGCAGGGGACGTCCGCAGGCGGCGGGGGCGCGAGACGGGGAAAGTCACGCCCCGATGCTATTGGCGGCGGCCTCAATCAACGCCCCGAGGGACTGCTCGGTGGCAGTCGTCGTCACGGCGATCCCCAGCCTCTCGGCCGCTTTCGTGGTGGACGGCCCGATGCTCGCCACCACCGGGGGTGTCGTCACGCCGAACGCATCGACCCATGCCGTCGCTGCGCTGCCGGACGCGAGCAGGAGAACGTCGGACCGCAGTGCCGTCTCCATCATCTCCTGGGTGGGACGAAGCTGGACCGTGCGGTACGCAACCACCTTGGTGACGGACCAACCCTTCCCACCGAGTGCCGCCGGCAGTTCGTCATCGGCGAGGTTCCCCTGCACGACGAGAACCGAACCGGGACCGACGGGAAACTGATCGGCGAGAACCGAGGCCCTCGCCGGTTCGGCGACCAGGCGGACACTCGTCTGCAGTGACTGCGCCGTTGCCTCTCCCACCGCGGCGAACTGCGGGAAGCGCTCGTTGTCACCGGCCGCGAGTGCTGCCGAGACGAACGGGGCGACGCGGTCGGCACCGTTCGTGGACGTGACGACGACCCAGTCGAACTCGTGCAGACGCTGGAGCATCTCGTCGCGGTCGCGCCCGTCGTCCTCCGGCTCCTCGATGGCGATGAGCGGAACCTCGATGACCGTCGCACCGCGAGCCTCCAGCAGCATGCGCAACGACGCGTTCTGTGATGCCGACCTCGTGATCACGACGGACCTGCCGTCGAGCGCGTCACTCATCGGGTGATTCACCCGCCAGGATCCTGCGGCACTGCACGGCCGTGGCGATGCCGACGATGTGGTGGTCATCCGCGTCCGCGATGTGACCGACCAGTTGCACACTGTCCGTGTCGTTCGCCATGAACGCGCGGAACGTGCCGTCGGTGTCCATGTGGGCCGCGACGGGGAGAGAACACCCGGCACCGAGTTCGAGGAGGAAGGCGCGCTCGGCCTCCACCGCGCGTCGCGTGTCCGCATGGTCGACCGTCATCACCGCGGCGATTGTCGCGTCGTCATCGGAACGGGTCTCCACCGCAACGCAACCCTGGCCCACCATCGGGACGGCAGTGTCGAGGTCGAGCACCTGCGCGATGCGCCCCGAGAGTCCGAGGATCTCGAGCGCGGCCTGCGCCATCAAGATCGAACCGTTCTCGGGAATCTTCGACAGGCGCGTCTGTATGTTCCCGCGGAGCTCCACGAAATTCAGGTCCGGTCTCACGCGGCTCAATTGCGCACGACGGCGCACCGAGCCGGTGGCGACAGTGGCGCCGTGGGCAAGTTCGTCGAGTGACTTTCCGACCAGCACGTCGTTCGGCGCGCGGCGCGCGGTGAAGGCGGCGATGACAAGGCCGTCGGCCTGTTGCGACGGGAGATCCTTCGCACTGTGCACCGCAACATTGGCGCGACCGTCGAGAACGGCGCGCTGGACCTCCTTCACGAAGATGCCCTGGCCACCCATCTGATGCAACGGCGTGGCCTGGTTCACGTCGCCCTGCGTCTCGATGAACACGTACTCGACGGTGACACCCTGGTCGGCGGCCTCGAGTGCCGCGCCGACGGCCTCTGCCTGGGTGCGTGCCTGGGCACTGCCCCGTGTCGCGATACGGATGGTCTGCATACGGCGTGTCAGTGCAGGTTAAACAAATCGCGGACCGCCGCGGAGAGACGCTCACCCTGGGCACTGCCCGCCGCCTCGCGGAGGCTGACGGAGGGGTTGTGCAGCAACTTGGCGACGATGCCGCGGGTGATCGTCTCGACGGTCTCGCGCTGCTCCTCGGTGAAGTCGACCATGCGGCCGGCCAGACGCTCGATCTCGGCGGTGCGGATGGCGTCCACCGCCTCGCGCAACTGCGAGATCAGCGGCGCTGCCTGGCGCTGTGCCTGCTCGAGGACGAAACGCTCCGTCTCCTCGCCGACAATCGCACGCACCTGGTTGACCTCGGCGGCGCGCTTCTCCATGCCGCGGTTGGCCCATTCCTTCAGGTGGTCGAGGTCGCGCAGTGTGACCCCGTCGATGTTCCCGACGGCCGGCTCGACATCGCGCGGCAGTGCGATGTCCACGATCAGCAACGGCGAGTCGATTCCCTTGCGCGCGGTCCGCACCATGGACGCGGTGAGGACCGCAGAGCCCGAACCCGTGCACGACACGATGACGTCAGCGGCCGAGACCTCGGTCTCGAGGTTGTCAAACTGCGAGAGACGAGCGCCCACCTTGTCGGCGAGTGCCTCGCCCCGCGACGCGGTGCGGTTGATGACGGCGACCGAGCCGGCGCCGGCGCGCGACAGTGCCGTCGCGACTCCCTCGCCCATTTCGCCCGCGCCGACGACAAGAACGTGCTTGCCCTCCAGTGACCCGAGGATGTCATGGGCCATCTCCACTGCCGCATGCGACACGGAGGCAGTGGACCTGCTGATGCCCGTCTCGGTGCGGGCCCGCTTGCCCACTTCGAGGGCATAACGGAAGAGGAGGTTCAGCGAGCTGCGGGACACGCCCTCTGACATCGCGCGTTCCCACGCGTCGCGGACCTGCCCGATGACCTCGACCTCGCCGAGGACCGCGGAATCGAGCCCGGCAGCAACCTCGAACAGGTGCGAGATGGCGGCCTCGTCGTGCTGGCTGAAGAGGTGGGGAGTGACCTCGTCGCTCGTCAGCCCGCTCGTCTCGCAGAAGAAGTCACGGATGTCGTCGTAGGCGCCGTGGAACCGTTCCGCCACCGCGTACACCTCGGTGCGGTTGCAGGTGGAGAGAACAACGACCTCGCGGATGTCGTCACGCACGCTGAGGCTGTGGAGAGCCTTCGGCATGGCGGAGTCAGCAATCGTCATCTTCTCCAGCAGGTTCACCGGCGACGTGCGGTGGTTGATGCCGATGACGACGATGGACACGGAGAAACCCTAGGCACTCACGGGGGTGTTCTGGCCACCAGAGGAGTTGCCCTCGGCGCGGCACTGCTCGTAGTAACTCAGAATCTGCAGTTCCAGGGCCAGATCGACCTTGCGCACGTTGACCCCGCGGGGCACGGCGAGGACGGTCGGGGCGAAGTTCAGGATGGACCCGATGCCGGCCTTGACCAGAGCATCGGCTGCCTCCTGGGCCTGCCCGGCCGGCGTCGCCACGATGCCGATGCTGACTCCCTTGGACTGTGCGATCTGCTGCAGTTCGTCTGCGTGCTTCACCCGCACGCCGCCCACGACGGTGCCGATCTTCGTCTCGTCCTTGTCGACGATCCCGACGATGTGGAAACCGCGCTCGGTGATGCCCGCGTAGTTCGCGAGTGCCTGGCCGAGGTTGCCGGCACCGACGATGAGAACCGGCCACGACTGGTTCAGACCGAGCTCGCGTTGGATCTGGTACGTGAGGTACTGCACGTCGTACCCGACTCCGCGCGTTCCGTACGTCCCGAGGTACGAGAGGTCCTTGCGCACCTTCGCTGCGTTCACTCCCGCGAGCTCTGCGAGCTGGTCACTGGAGATCTGGGTGGAACCATCCGCTGCGAGGTCCGAGAGGATGCGCAGGTAGATGGGAAGTCGGCCGACGGCGGCTTCGGGAATTCGGCGGCGGGGGGAGTCCGTCATATGTGGTGACAACGCTATTGCGTTCGGGGCTCGGGCGGAAACTCCGTGGCTGCCCGCCTAGCCTTTTCTCCCGTGACATTGAACACCGCACTCGCTGCAGGGTCCGGGGTCGTGTCCCTTGCCTTCGGGCTGAGCACTCTCGACAGGTGGCTCAGGCGCAGGCGCGCCCACGAACTGGCCTGGACGGTGGCCATGGGACTGTTCTTCGTGGCGGCGATGAGCCTCTGGTGGGCCGAGGCACGCGGCTGGAGCACGGCATCGTTCCGCATGTTCTTCGCGTTCGGTGCCGTCGTCAACGTCCCCTGGCTCGGTCTCGGCACCGTCTACCTCCTCGCCGGACGGCGCGCGGGTGACATCACCATGCGTTCGTTGCTGGTGTTCACGGGCTTCGCACTGGGCGTGGTCTTCACGGCCCCCCTCCACGGTGTCATCGACCCGGCCGTCATGCCGACGGGCAAGGAGCACTTCGACGTGCTGCCCCGTGTTCTCGCCGCCGTCGGTTCCGCGGTCCCCGCAATGGTGATCTTCGGGGGAGCCGCATGGTCAGCGTGGCGTGTGCTGCGCGGCGTCACCCCCGCGGTCACCGCATCGGCAACACGGAACGTGTTCTCGCCGCGGAGGCTCGCCCTCGGGAACGTGCTGATCGCCGCCGGTGCGATGATCCTGTCGGCCAGCGGCACCTTCTCGGGCCGGCTCGGCGCGGACCGTTCGTTCGCGATCACGCTCGCTCTCGGCATCTCGGTTCTCTTCGCCGGGTTCCTGGTGGCGAGCAACGCCACGACGGCGTCGCGGAATCAGCGCAACGCGTAACGCTGCAGCTTGCCCGTCATGTTGCGCGGCACCTGGTCCACGAACAGCACCTTGGAGGGGCACTTGTACCGGGCGAGGTTGCGCCGACAGTGGTCGACCACGGCGTCCTCGTCGAGATGGGTGCCGGGTGCCAGCACCACGTACGCACGCACCGCTTCGCCCGTGTGCGGGTGGGCGGTGCCGACGACTGCCGCATCGACGATGTCGGGGTGGGATTTCAGGATGTCCTCGACCTCGGCCGGGAACACGTTGAAACCCGACACGATGATGAGGTCCTTCGCGCGGTCCACCATGAAGATGTTCCCGTTCTCGTCGACGACGGCGATGTCGCCGGTCTTCAGCCAGCCGTCACTCGTCAGCACGCGGGCCGTTGCCTCGGGGTCGTTCAGGTACCCGGAGAAAACGTTCGGTCCCTTCACCCAGATCTCGCCGCTGTCACCGACGAACGCGTCGTCGCCGTTCTCGTCCACGATGCGAACCTGAACGCCCTTGATCGGCCGGCCGATGGAGCCGGGCGTGAACGGGAGATCGATCGCGGTGGTGACCACCGGCGACGCCTCGGTGAGTCCGTAGCCCTCGAGCACCTGGATGCCGAAGCGGGCGCTGAGCGACTGGATCGTCTGCTCCGGGAGTTTTGCCGCACCGGAGAGCGCGAGCCGGACGGAATCGAAGGCCGACGCGTCGACGTCGAGCAACTGGTTCAGGGCCATCCACATGCTCGGTGCCCCGAGCATGACGGTGATGCCGCGCTCGTGGATGGTCTCGATGGTGCTCATCGGGTCGAATCGCTGCACGAGGACGATGCGCGCGCCCGATGCGAGCGTGGTGCAGAGCATGACGTTCAGACCGAAGATGTGGTACATCGGCAGCACGCCGAACGTGACGTCCGCGGGCGTCATGTGCTCGGCATCCATCGATTGCTCGATGTTCGACATGAGGTTGCCGTGGCTCAGCACCGCGGCCTTCGGCGACCCGGCGGTGCCACTGGTGAACATGTACGCCGCCGGGGCGGATGCATCTAGGTCGATGACGGGGGCGGAGTCATCGGTGGCGAACACCTCATCGAGCGTGTGGGCCCCCTCGATGCCGTGACCCTCTGTGGCGAGCACCGTTCGCACCGCGCGCCGGGTGTCGCTGGTGATGCCCGACCACGTGGCCATCGCAGCCGGCTCGACCACCACCACGGCCGGCTGCACGACGATGAGTTCCTTCTCGATCTCGGGTGCGGGGCTCGTGGGGTTCAACGGTGCTGCAACCGCACCGATGCCGACGGTGGCGAGGTACGACACGACGAAATACGGGGTGTTGCTGCAGAGCAGTGCCACGCACTCGCCCTTCTGCACCCCGAGCTTCAGCAATTCGGCCCGCAGTGCCGCCACCTGGCGACGCAACTGTCCGTAGGTCGTCTCGCGACCGTGACTGATCAGCGCAACGGCGTTGTCCGGGTGGGAGTCGATGATGCGGGAGATGTTCACGGTCAGCCCAGCATCATGAGGTTGACGATGCCGGCGATGAGAATCACCCCGAGAAGCAGGGCGATGGTAAGTGTCGTGGCCGGACGCATGGTGACGAGCCTAATGACCCGCGGGACGCAGGCTGACCGACGTCGTGGTGCCGTCATCGCCGGCATAGAGATAGACGGCGTCCCCCGCCTGCAGGCGCAGGGCCTCTGCCGCTGACCCCCGGTCCACCGCAAGGGCGACCATGCCGTAGGAATCGACCACCGCCCCGATGGCACCCTCGCCGATGGCCGCGAAGTGACTCTCCAGTCGTGCGCTGCGCACGTCCTCACCGGCAACGACGCGCACCACCGGACCGAGGTGCGCCACGTCCTCGGGCCCGACGTTCATCTGGCAGTTGCCGTAGTGATCGACCCATGTGATCTCGCAGCGGAGTCCCTCCCCGTACGCGGGATGCGTCTCCCTCGACGGGAGCGGCACGAGGCCGGGCATCAGCGTTGCGATGTCGACTTCCTCGCCGACCTCCTCGATCGCGCCCCCGTTGCAGAGGAACGCGGCGACGGGCGCGAAGATGTCGCGGCCGGCGAATGTCGTTCCCGGGGCCTCGAGGTGCAGTTCCGTGTTCGTGAGGAGGAAGGCCCGTTCGGCACCCCCGGCCATCGACGCAGCTGACGACAGGAGCCCGTTGTCCGGCCCGATCAGCACCCCGTTCCCGCCGGCCACCTCTATTGCGACCGCCTTGCGCGACGATCCGACACCCGGGTCGACGACGGCAACGATCACGCCTGCGGGCACGTACTGGATGGCGCGCGCGAGGGCGAGTGACCCCCACCGCACGTCGAACGGGGGAACGCCGTGCGTGATGTCGGTGATGCGCGCATGCGGTGCCATGTCCGTGATGACGCTCTTCAGAACACCCACGAATTCGTCGTTCAATCCGTAATCAGTGAGGAGTGCGACGTGGTTGTGCATGTGGTTCACGATAAGGCTTCGTCGCTGCGTGTCTGTCGGTGACGGATCGTGACGACGGACGAACCTCACCGGAGAAAACGAAAAGGGCCGGTGCCAACCCCCCGACGGCACCGGCCCTTTCGGCGCTGCTCATTGCTGAGCGCGACTCCCGAATCCGGTTTCCCGACTTCGGTGACCTGCGTCACAGATTACATACCGCGGACCAAAAAACAGAAACTTCCGCGGAGAAATCCGGGGGCCTATTTGCCCATCTCGGCACTGCGTTCGGCCGCCGCCCGCACCGCTTTGTGAACGGTTGCACGAAGTCCCTCGTTCTCGAACACGGACAGTCCGGCGAAGGTCGTGCCGTTCGGTGACGTCACCCTCTCGCGCAGCGTGGCGGGCGATTCATCGGACGAGGAAAGGAGTGCGCCGGCGCCCTTGAACAACTGGCGCACGAGGGTGTCGGCGACGTCTGCGGGCAGTCCCTGGTCGATCGCCGCCGCCAGCAGGGCCTCGGCGAACAGGAAGACGTAACCGGGTCCGGATCCCGCGACGGCCGTGACCGCATCCATCTGGGACTCGGGGACGCGCACGACGAGACCCACCGCGGACAGAACGCGCTCGGCCCAGTCGAGGTCGGCGTCCGAACAGGCTGAGCTGCCGGTGATGGCCGTCGCGCCCTCGCGCACAAGCGCCGGCGTGTTCGGCATCGCGCGGACGACTGCGCATCCCGTGCCGGCGGCGGACTGGAGTGTGGATGCGCTGATGCCCGCCGCGATGGAGAGAGCGCGAGGCGTGCCGAGGGCAGCGACCTGTGCGCACACGTCCACGGCGTCGCCCGGCTTCACCGCGATGACGGCTCCGTTCCCCGCGACAATCGCTGCACTGGTGCGCACACCGAACCGTGACTCGAGGTCGGCACGCTTGGCCGCGTCGAGCTCGACAACAACGATGCCGTTCGGGTCCCAACCGCCTGCAACGAGACCGCCGAGCAGGGCGGAGCCCATGTTCCCGCCGCCGATGAGCACCAGTTCGTTGGTGTGTCCTGCCATGCACCGAGACTAACTGCGCACCCGCCCGCGGGACGGCGGTGTTTCGCTACTGGGCGAAGCGGCTGGCGAAGCCGATGCGGATGATCGACGGGAACACCGCCTCGACCGTGGCGAACAACGTGCCGATCACCCTGTCGACTTCCTTCTCGTTCACCGAGGAGATCGGCAGTTCGCCGCGCAGGAAGACCGCATCCTCGACACCGATCGAGAAGTGCGCACCGACGAGCTTCTCGTTGCGGCGCAGCAGGTTCTCCCACAGCGCCTCGGCGTTCTCCTCCGGTGCGGGCATCACGTACGTCTCGTAACGGAGCGTGCGCTGGCCGAGCGTCATCCAGATCGTGGTGAATTCCTTCTCCTCGCCGTGCATGCGGATGTACCAGCGGTGCTCGTCTGCGGTGCCTCGGTCGATGGCGACGATGACCCCGTCCCGGGCGGCGAAGCCGGCGATCCACTCGCTGATCTGGCGGTCGAGCAACTCGACCTCGGGGCTGCCGTGGAGTTCGCTCATGGCGCGGGGTTCACTTGCAGATCACACGGTCGCGCGCGGCGAGGTCCGCGTACACGCGGCGCAGGCGGGCCGCGGCGAACGCCCATGTGTACCCGCGGGCCTTCTCAGCCGCCGCTCTCGACATGCGCGCGGCAAAGTCCGTGTCGGTGATGATGCGGCCGATGTGCGAGGCAAAAACATCGGGCTGACGGTCCGGCACCAGGAACCCGGTGCGCCCGTCGTCGACGATGGTGAGGAGACCACCCACCGCGTTCGCGACGACGGGTGTCCCGCACGCCGCTGCCTCGAGCGCGACGAGGCCGAAACTCTCGCTGCGGCTGGGGACGAGCACGACGTCGGCCGCGCGGTAATAGGTGGAGAGGATGTGGTGCGGTTGCGGCTCCACGAAGCGCACCTGGCCGTCGAGACCGAGGTCCTCGATCATCGACCTGACCCTCGCGAGTTCCGTGTGGCCCTCGGTGCCCGATGCACCGCCGACGACAAGCAGGATGGCGTCCTTGCGGTTCAGCTCCGCGAGAGACTGCACGGCGACGTCCACGCCCTTCAGCGGCTGGATGCGGCCCACGAACAACAACACCGGACCGTCGCCGAGCGACAGAGCATGCCGCGCGCCGCGCTTGTCCCCGGGTGCGAAGAACGCGTGCTCCACACCGGGCGACACGATCTCGATGTTGCCCGGGGGGTTGCCGTACAGCTCGGTGAACTGACGCTCCTCCTCGGTGCAGGACACGCAGATGGCGTCACTGCAGCCGATGATCTCGGTCTCGGCCTTCTCGCGCTGCGCGCTCTCGGGGTCACCGCCGAGTGCCTTCACGCGGGCGAACGTGTGGAAGGTGTTCACGAGGGGCACGTCGAGTTCGTGCTTGATCGAATGGCCTGCGACGCCGGAGAGCCAATAGTTGGCGTGCACCACGTCGGTGCCGCCGTTGCGCGTGATGTGGTCGACCACCTTGTCGGTGAACTCGGGGATGATCGCCGGCAGGTCACCCTTCGGCAGGTCGACGTCGCCGGCGGAGATGTGGACGACCCGGTGGTTCGGCTCGACCACGATCTCGCGGGGCAGGTCCGTGCGCCAGGTGCGGGTGTAGGTGGTGCAGTCGACGCCGGCGTGGGCCAGGGCGGAGACCAGTTCGCGCACGTACACGTTCATCCCGCCACCGTCGCCCTCGCCCGGCTGGACGAGTGGTGACGTGTGGAGTGAGAGAACCGCTACACGCTGCATGCGGTTCCCAACCTATCCAGCAGCGTTTCGATTCCCGTCCGGGCTGCCGGGTGGTGCCGCGGGTGCGGCCTCGTTCGCGGCAACGAACGATCGGTAGACGGAGAGCAGGCTCTGGCGCTGCTCCGGTGTCAGCTTCTCGTCGTTCGTGATGGCCTCGGGAACGGAGCTCGTCTCCGGCGGGGTGCCGTCGAGGATGCCCGCACGCACGTAGAGGCTCTCGGCCGAGATCTCGAGGGCACGCGCGATCTGCTGGAGGATGTCGGCGGACGGCTTGCGGATGCCGCGCTCGATCTGGCTGAGGTACGGGTTCGACACACCGGCCGCCCGCGCCAGGTCACGGATGCTCTGCTGTGCGTTCTCACGCTGCAGGCGGATGAACTCCCCCACGTCGTGCAGGCGCTCGGCCGGGTTGCGCGGCATCACGATCTACTTGTCGCCGATGACGGCGCCGGCGCCGCCGCCCTCACGCACGCGACGCACGACCTCCGCGGTCAACGCGTCGATGCGCTCGAACATCTCGTGGCGCTGGCGGCTGCATTCCTTCTCGAACATGCCGAGAGCATCCGACAGCGCACCGATGGACCTGTCATCGAGTGTCTCCATGTTCTCGAACCCGTGGGAGTCGCAGAGTTCGTCGAGTTGCTGCAGCAACGGATGGTCGACCGGCACCTCGGTCTCGCGCGGCGGGCGCGCACTGCCGCCACCGTGCTGCTGGCCGAACACCTCGGCGAGGCGCTCCGCCAGCGGTGCCGGCTGCTCGTCGACCCCGCTCGCGCGGCGGCGCTGCTCGTCGGCGACGAGATCGAGACGACCCTGCGCCAGACGGCGCACGAAGGAGACGATGTCCTCCTCGCGCTGCAACGCGGTGCGCTCGGCGCGGATCTGCGCCAGCGTCTGCGTCTCGTCTGCCATCACATTCCTCCACTGACCGGCGGCAACACCGCCACCTCATCATTGTCGCCGACGGTGGTGCCGCGCGGCACCTCCTCCCCGTTCACCCAGACCTTGCTGGTGGCGAGAACGGCGGCGAACGTGTCGCCGAACCGTGAGGTCGCGTTGCTGAGCACCCGGTCCACGGTGTCCCCTTCGATCGTGACGGACCCGGTGCCGGCGGCCTCGCGGGCGGCGGCGAAGAGTCGGAGAGTGGGCACGGGCGAATCGTACCCGTGGTCAGAGAATGACGACCCCTGGTACTCCCGCCGAGAACCGACCGACAACGGTGAAACCATCGGCAACGAGCGCGTCGACCGCGGACGGGTCGACGGCGGCGAGAAGACCACCCGATGTCTGCGGGTCCATGCACAATGCGACGAAGCCGTCATCGACACGGGTCTCGACGTGGCCCTCGACGTACGCGCGGTTGCGCGGATCGCCTCCTGTCCGGTGACCGGCCCGCGCGATCTGCAGCGCGCCCTCGTACAGAGGCAACCACGACGACTCGATCTCGAGTCTCACACCGGAGCGGTCCGCCATCTCCCATCCGTGACCCGCAAGGCCGTACCCGGTCACGTCGGTCACTGCATGGACAGAGCCCTGCACCGCGCGCAGGGATTCAGCGGCAGCCCTGTTGAGGGTGCGCATGCCCCGGACCACCTCTTTCTTCTGTTGGTCCGTGCCGGCGGCCGTGACGAGCCCGGTGCCGAGAGACTTCGACAGAACGGCCACGTCGCCGGGCCGCGCCCCTGACTTGCGGAACACGTGGTCCGGGTGCACGACACCCTGCACGGCGAGACCGAAGATCGGTTCGGGATTGCGGATCGTGTGACCACCGGCAATCGTGCCGCCCGCTTCCGTCACGACGTCGGCTGCCGCCGAGAGGATGCGGGTGATGACGTCCTTCGGCAGGTGCTCGGGGAACGCAGCCACGTTCACGGCGAGGACGACGCGGCCACCCATGGCGAACACATCACTGCAGGCGTTGGCCGCCGCGATGGCACCGAAGTCGCCGGGGTCGTCCACGAGAGGCGGGAAGAAGTCAGTGGTGCTCACCAGTGCGACGTCATCGGTGATTTTGTAGACGGCCGCATCGTCGAACGGCGCGAGACCCACCAGCAGTGACGGGTCGAACCCGGCGGGAAGCTCACTCACCAGGTCGGACAGGAGCGACGCGCCCCATTTTGCGGCGCACCCGCCGCACGACGTCCACTCCGTCAGGCGTATGTCGGTGAACACCGGGTCGCCCTCGCCTGCCATGGCAGCACGGTACTAGTTTCGCCCCGATGACGACCACGCCGGACTCCGCCGCGCGCCCGCCGTCGGTGGACGCGCTGGCGCGCACGCTCGCGGAGACGCACGACCTGCCACACGCGCTTCTCGTTGACTGTGCGCGCCGTGCCATCCATGACGATCCGGCGCACGCGGACGTCTCGG
Organism: Actinomycetota bacterium; assembly: GCA_041180985.1. Taxonomy (GTDB): domain Bacteria; phylum Actinomycetota; class Acidimicrobiia; order Acidimicrobiales; family Ilumatobacteraceae; genus UBA2093. The sequence goes on along the minus strand of JBEGQK010000082.1, from coordinate 6,337 downwards.
CGCACGTCTACGCCCGTGAGCTCTCCGCCACTCTGGTCGGCGACGTGATCAACGCGACCGGTGTGCTGCTGCACACCAACCTCGGCCGCGCACCGCTGCCGTTCCTGTCGTCGGGTCGCGCGTACAACATCGAGTTCGACTTGGAGACCGGCAAGCGCGGGTCACGCCACGACGGGACCGCCGCACTCGTGCGGGCGCTCACCGGTGCCGAGGATGCGATCGTCGTCAACAACAATGCCGCAGCGGTGATGCTGGTTCTCGCCGCGCTCGCACAGGGACGCGGTGTCGCCGTCAGCCGGGGCGAGAGCGTGGAGATCGGCGGCGGGTTCCGCATTCCTGACGTGATGGAGCAGTCCGGTGCGCGGCTCGTTGACGTGGGCACCACCAACCGGACACGGCTCGACGACTACGCGCGCGCCGTCGCGTCCCCCACGAATGACATCGCGCTCACGATGAAGATCCATCCCTCGAACTTCGCCATCCAGGGGTTCACGGAATCGACATCAGTTGCGGAACTCGCGACGCTCGGTGTTCCCGTCGTGGCCGACATCGGTTCCGGGCTCATCGACAACGCGTGCCCGTGGTTGTTCCGCCACGTGGAAACTCTGCCGCAGTTCCTCGTGAACGAGCCGGCGGCGCGGCAGTCGGTCTCCGACGGGGCGGACCTCGTCACGTTCAGCGGCGACAAGTTGCTGGGCGGGCCGCAGTGCGGCGTGATTGCCGGTCGTGCGGACCTCGTCCGCAGGTGTGCGGAACACCCGTTGATGCGTGCGCTCCGGCCGGGCGGCCACACGATCCTCATGTTGCAGGACGTCCTGCAGAAATACGTCAACAGGACAGTGTGCGAATCCGTCCCTTTCTGGCGGATGCTCGTCGAGAAGACGTCCGACCTGGAGTCGCGCGCCGACACGATCGTCGATGCGGCGGGCACGGGCCGCGTCGTGGCCTCCCAGGCGGTCATCGGTGCCGGTTCGGCACCCGGTGCATCCCTCGAGTCGTTCGCCGTGGAGATTGACGGCGACGTCACCCGACAGTTGCGGACGGGTGAACTCCCGATCATCGCGAGGGTCGAAGCCGCCAGGACGATCATCGACGTGCGCACCGTCCACCCGACGGATGACGAGCACATCGTGCGCGCTCTCCGTTCCCTGCGATGACAGTCATCGCGACCGCGGGTCACGTCGACCACGGCAAGTCGTCACTCGTGCAGGCGATGTGCGGCACGGACCCCGACCGGCTCGCGGAGGAGAAGCGACGGGGGATGACCATCGAACTGGGATTCGCCCACTGCACCGCACCTGACGGGACCGTCCTGAGCTTCGTCGACGTCCCCGGCCACAGCGACTTCGTCCGCACGATGGTGTCGGGCGTCAGCGGTGTCGACGCCGCGCTCCTGGTCATCGATGCGAACGAGGGATGGATGCCGCAGACGCAGGAACATCTCGGCATACTCCGGGTTCTCGGTGTCTCGCACGGAGTCGTCGCGCTCACGAAGTGCGACAAGGTCGGTGCGGATGTCATCGAGTCGCGCGTGGAGGACATCACGCGACGGCTGTCGCAGGGGCCGGTGCGATGGCACGGCATCATCAAGACCTCGGTGGTCACGGGCGACGGCATCCCGGAGTTGACGGTCGCCCTCGCCGCACTTGCGGATGGCGTCACCCAGAGACGCGACGAGCTCGGTCGGCCGCGGTTGTTCGTCGACCGTGTCTTCACGATCGCCGGTGCGGGAACCGTCGTCACGGGGACACTCGAGGGGTCGGAACTTCACCGCGGGTCCGAGATGACGGTTGCGCGGACGGGTCGTGCCGTCCGCATCCGCGACATCCAGACGCACGGTGCGGCCGTCGAGAAGGGACAACCGGGCACACGGTGTGCCGTCAACGTCACCGGGGCGAGCACGGCCGACATCCGGCGGGGCGACGCACTCGTGCCGGCGGATGCGTGGCACCTCACGTCGATCATCGATGCGACATTCAGCGTGCTGGCGGGTGCAGACGCACTGAGGCGCCGGCGCGGTTACTCACTTCACATCGGCACGAACGATCAGCTCGCGTCCGTGAGGGTGATCGGTGCCGACGAAATCGTGGCCGGAGCGTCGGGTCACGTGCGCCTGCGGTTCGACGAACCATTGCCCCTCACCCCCGGCGACCGGTTCCTCCTGCGCGACCCCGGGCCGGGGACGACGGTCGGCGGTGGTGTCATCGCGGATGTCGACCCCACCGAACGCATTGGCCGTGCGAACCCGGACGGCACCATCGAGTCACAGATCGGCGGGCGCGGATGGATGCCGGTTGCAACGGCCCGACGGCTCACGGGGCGTGCACTCGATGATGTTGCCGACGGGATGTGGGCCGATGACGCAACTGTTGCCGCCACGCGCGAGTACCTCGACGCCGTTGCGGCTCTCGAACCGGACGGGATGGAGTCCGACCCCGTCGCGACCCGCGTTCGGGACCAGGGCATCACGCCGGAGCCGTGCAAGGAACGTGACACCGTGCGCCGGCTCGTCCAGCGAGGGATCCTGTTCGAGCATGACGGCATCGCGTTCCACCGGGACGTCCTCGACGGACTCGCTGGCCGCCTGACCGCGCTGTGGGCCGCGCACCCCGACGGCTTCACCGTGTCGGAACTTCGCGAGGCGCTTGCCATCACGCGCAAGCACGCGGTCCCTCTCGCCACGTGCCTCGACAAACGCGGGTGGACCCGCAGGTCGGGTGATGTCCGCACGCCCGGACCGCGCGCCCGCGCGGGCGGTTGATTGGCGGAGGCGGACGGGAATCGAACCCGCCGAACGGGGATCGCCCGTTCCGACTGTGTTGAAGACAGCGGAGCCCACCAGGTACTCGTACGCCCCCGCGGCGAGGCTACTTGTGCCGGCCCGGCATCCGGTCGGCCTCGGGGGGACGGCTACCGTTCAGCCATGTCCGACACCCGCCCGCTGCTGCCCGACGGCCTCGTCATCGTGGTGAAGCGCGAGTGCGCCACGTGCCAGATGGTGGAGCCGTTGCTCGAGACCATCGCGTGCGACGCGGGCCCGCTCACCGTTTTCACTCAGGATGACCCGGCGTTCGGTGCCTCCGTCGGTGCGGTGCACGACTCCGACCTCGCCGTGTCGTGGCACTACGACATCGAGACGGTGCCGACGGTGCTCGTCATCCGCAACGGCCGGGAGACGGACCGCACGTTCGGGTGGTCACGCGACGAATGGCGGCGCATCACCGGCATCGCGGGCCTCGGGGAGGAACTCCCCGCCATGCGGCCGGGATGCGGGTCCATGAGCGTCGACCCCGACCTCGTCGATTCCCTGCGCGCGCGGTTCACGCACGACACGATCGTGTCGCGCCACGTCGAGTTCTCCGCGTCGGAGGACGAGTTCGAGGCGATGTACGCGCGCGGATGGACCGACGGTCTGCCCGTCGTGCCGCCGACGCGCGAACGCGTGTTGCGCATGCTGACCGGCACGACCCGTGCACCTTCCGAGGTCGTCGCGCTGTGCCCGCCCGACCTCGTCGAACTGACTGTCGAGAAGATCGCGATCAACGCAGTGATGGCGGGCTGCCTGCCCGAGTACATGCCGTGGGTCATCGCCGCGCTCGAGGCGGTGTGCAACGACACCTTCAACATGCACGGCGTCCTCGCCACAACCATGCCCGTCGGACCGGTCATCATCTGCAACGGCCCGGGCACGCGCGCCATCGGCATGAACAGCGGCATCAATGCGCTCGGCCAGGGCAACCGCGCGAACAACACGATCGGCCGCGCGGTGCAGTTGACCATCCGCAATGTCGGCGGCGGCAGGCCCGGCGAGGTCGACCGTGCGACGCACGGCAACCCGGGGAAGATCTCGTTCTGTTTCGCCGAGGACGAGCTCGGTTCGCCCTTCACTCCCCTCGCGCAGTGGCGCGGGCTGCCCGAGGGCACGAACGCGGTCACGGTGTTCGCAGGCGAGGGACCGCGCGGCATGGTGGACCAACTCGCGCGCACCCCCGAGGAACTGTGCAGATCGCTCGCCGAATCGCTGATCCCGCTCCAGCACCCGAAACTCGTGATCGGTTTCGACGCGATCCTCATCATCAGCCCCGACCACGGACGCATCTTCAAGGAAGCGGGCTGGGACCGTGACCGCGTCCTCGCGGAGATCACGGCATTCACCACCCGCCACGGTGCCGACCTCGTTCGCGGCGCGAACGGGATCGCCGAGGGCATTCCCGCACACCTGAAGGACGCACAACTGCCGAAGTTCCGCCCCGGCGGTCTGCTGATCACGTACGCGGGCGGCGGTGCCGGCCTGTTCTCCAGCATGGTCGCCGGCTGGGCCAACGGTTCCGTCGGCAGCGAACCGGTCACCCGTGCCGTCGGGTCGTGACACAATGACGTCCATGACGAACTTCGTGGTGCTCGACCCCACCAACGAGACGAAGCCGGCGACACGGACGTTGCTCGACCGCCCGGCATCGGTGAAGGGTCTCACCGTCGGCCTGCTCGACATCAGCAAGCCGCGCGGCAACGTGTTCCTCGACCGCATCGAGCAGAAGTTGTCCGCGCTCGGCGCGACCGTCATCCGTTACTCGAAGCCCACGTTCACGAAGCCGGCGCCCGTCGACCTCCGTCACGAGATCGCCACGCAGTGCAACGTGGTGATCGAGGCACTCGCCGATTGAGGCAGTTGCACGTCGTGCAGTGTGCACGACATCGCAGACCTTGAGCTCCGCGGCGTCCCCGGGGTGTTCGTCGCCACGACGGAGTTCGTGTCGGCGGCCGTCACCCAGTCCGCGTCGCTCGGCATCCCCGACCTGAAGAGGGTGTACACCAGCCACCCGATCCAGGACCGCACGGATGACGAGATGACGGAACTCGCCGAGCGCTACTTCGACGAGATCCTCGCAGCCATCACGGCCTGACGCCCCCGTTCGGCGTCAAGCCCCGCCGACTACCCTTGTCACCCATGTCGTCCACCCGCTTCCTCATGCTGCGCCATGGCCAGAGCGAGTGGAATGCCCTCGGGCGGTGGCAGGGACAGGCCGACATCGACCTGACCGACCTCGGGTACGAGCAGGCCAGGCGGGCCGCCGACAAGCTCGGCACGTTCGATGCCGTCGCCAGCAGCGACCTGAACCGCGCCCGCATCACCGCCACGATCATCTCCGACGCCCTCGGGCTGGGGCTGCTCCCCGCGGATGCCCGCTTCCGAGAGACGCATGTCGGCGAGTGGCAGGGTCTCACCCACGACCAGATCGAGCGTGAGTGGCCGGGATACCTCGAGGCCCACAGGCGACCGCCGGGTTTCGAGGCGGATGCATCCATCGTCGAGAGGGTGTCCGCCGCGCTCGCCGACCTCTCACGCGATTTCCCCGGCGGCGAGATTCTCGTCATCGCGCATGCCGGTGTGCTGCGTGTGATGCGCCGGCATCTCGGCGTCATCGACTCGCGCATCGCCAATCTCGGCGGCTGCGAATTCGTCGTGCGGCCGGACGCGGGCGACGTGTTCGGCCACCACATCACCGCGGGCAACCTGGTTGATCTCCTCGAGCACGGGGCGATCGGCGAGGAACTCTGACCCGATGTTCAGCCGATTCATCGACAACGACAACTCGCCCGTCGTCCTCCGCAACGTCGACCGGCTCGCGTGGGGCCGTCTCGTCTCCAATGCCTGCTACCGCTTCGCACCACCGTTCGTCGCGGTCATCGCGCGCGGTCTCGACGTCACCGTCGGGCAACTCGGAATCGCGTTGATGATCGGCGAGTTCGCCGGGCTGTTGTCGCCCGTCATCGGCCGGCGCATCGACCGGTCGAACAGGCTCGCCGGGATGACGTTCGGGATGAGTGCCCTCTTTGTCGGTGTCGTCGGCGCGGCGGTCTCCCCGAACATCGTCGTCTTCACGGTCGCGATGTTCGTTCTCAGCGCGTCGAAGGTGGTGTTCGACACCGCTCTCATCGTGTGGGTGAACGACCACGTGCCGTACGAGCGCCGCGGCCAGGTGGTGGGCGTCATCGAGACGAGCTGGGCACTCGGCCTGTTCATCGGCGTGTCCGCGATGGGTCTCGTCACCGCCGTGACGAACTGGAGGATCGGGTTCGGACTCGGTGCGTTGATGATGGCCGCCACCGGCTCGCTGATCCTGCGCCGTCTCCCGCACCACGAGGCCCACGCGCCGGCCAGCGAGCACGTCAGTGCCCGCATCCCGCGGAACGGATGGCTGGTGGTCGCTGCCTTCTTCATGTTGCTGGGTGCCGCACAGACGATCGGCATCGTGTTCGGGCCGTGGTTCGAGGACAACTTCGGTTTCTCGAGCGGCGCAATCGTCGCCGTGGTCGTGTCGATGGGGTTCGTGGA
>JBEGQK010000081.1:0-2930 GCA_041180985.1 Actinomycetota bacterium | reverse complement strand
AGTGCGGGCCTTGTCGCCCGCGATGCGCAGCGCCTCTTCGATGCCGTCGGGATTCTTCCCCCCTGCGGTGGCCACGTCACCCTTGCCGCCACCGCCACCGCCGACCGCCTTGGCGGCCTCCTTTATGAGTTCGCCCGCACCGACCGTGACCCCCTGCGCCACCGCAGAGACCAGGGAGACACCACCGGTGTCAGTGACACCACACAGCACGACGGCCTTCACGCCAGCCTGTTGCCGCACGGCCACAGCGAGGTCGCGCAGATCGTTCGCCGACACGCCGTCGACGCGTTCCACGACGACACCACCGACCACGTTCGACGCGAGCTCTGTCGCCCTGCCGCTCGCGAGGCGCGCACGAAGCGTCTTCAATTCGTCCTGTGCCTGCTTCAATTCCTCGAGCTTGCGCTCGATACCAGCCACCACGTCATCGGGCTTCGAACCGACGAGCGTCGCGACGCTGCCGAGCAACGCATCGTTGTTCTGCATGACGGCAACCGTGTTCTCACCGGTGACAGCCTCGATGCGGCGCAAGTTCGATCCGATCGAACCCTCCGACACGATCTTGATGGTGCCGATGTCGCCGGTCGCCGACACATGCGTGCCTCCGCACAGCTCAACCGAGCTGCCCGCACGGAGCACGCGCACGACGTCCCCGTACTTGTCGCCGAAGAATGCGATCGCACCCGCGGCGAGTGCCTCGTCCTTCGAGGTCTCGAACGCGTCGACGCCGACGTTGGCGAGGACTTCCCTGTTCGCAAGATCCTCGATGCGGCGGATCTCTTCCGGGGTGACCGCGGCGTAATGACTGAAGTCGAAGCGGAGACGGTCAGGCGACACCATGGAACCGGCCTGCTTCACGTGCTCGCCGAGAACCGTACGCAGGGCCCAGTGCAGGACGTGGGTGCCCGTGTGGTTGCGTCGGGTCGCGTTCCTCTTGGCGACGTCGATGACCGCAGTCACCGAGGAACCTTCCTCGACCTCGCCGCTCAGGGTGCGGCAGACGTGGCGTCGCAGACCCGGAAGCGCATACGTCGTGTCGATGACCTCGACCTGGAAATCTGCCGAGTAAATGCGGCCGTGGTCGCCGACCTGACCACCGCTCTCTGCATAGAAGGGGGTGTGGTCGAGGAAGATCTCGATGGTGCCGTCGTCGCCGGGCACGACCGCGAGGACGGTGGACTGCGAGGTGTCATGGGTGTAGCCCACGAAATTCGTGGTGCCGTGCTTCTCCATGATCTCGCGGTACGCCTCGACACGGTTCTCGTCGGAGCGACCGGTCTTGCGGGCGTCCTTCGCGCGGCGGCGCTGTTCCTGCATCTCGGTCTCGAAACCGGCGATGTCGACATCCACACCGCGCTCCCCCGCGATCTCCTGGGTCAGTTCCAGCGGGAACCCGTAGGTGTCGTGCAGGAGGAACGCAGAGGACCCCGACAGGGTCTTGGGGTTCTTCTGCATGTCGTCCTCGAGAATGGAGAGCCCCGTCTTCAGCGTGTGGCGGAACCGCTCCTCCTCCTTGGACAGCACACCGAGGATGAAGTCCTTGTTCCCGTGAAGGTCGGGATACGCATTGCCCATGACGCTGATTGCCGTCTCCGACAGCGAAGGCATGACGAGCTTCTCCGTGCCGAGAAGGAATGCGTGGCGGATGGCGCGACGGATGATGCGGCGCAGCACGTAGCCCCTGCCCTCGTTCGACGGGAAGACCCCGTCATTGATGAGCATGGTCGATGAGCGGGCGTGCTCGGCGAGCACGCGGAGACTGAAGCTGTCGCGGTCCACGTAGTCCCCCGTGCGGTACGAGGCACCGGTGAGCGACGCAGCCTTGTCGACCATCGGGAAGAGGACGTCGGTCTCCCACACCGAGTCGACACCCTGGCGCAGCGCGAGGATGCGCTCGAGACCGGCACCCGTGTCGATGCTGGGGCGCGGCAGCGGCGTGCGGGTCTTGTCCGGCGCCTGGTTGTACTGCATGAACACGAGGTTCCAGAACTCCATGAAGCGATCGCCGTGCGGATCGTTCAACGGGCCTCCGTCGGGACCGAATGCGGCACCGCGGTCGAAGTGGATCTCGGAACACGGTCCGCACGGGCCGGTGTCGCCGGCCTGCCAGAAGTTGTCCTTGTCACCGAGACGCTGGATACGGTCCATCGGCACGCCGATCTGCTCGTGCCAGATGGCCTCGGCGTCGTCGTCGCTCTCATGGACGGTGATCCACAACCGGTCGCCGTCGAACCCGAAGACCTCGGTGACGAGTTCCCAGGACCACGGGATCGCGTCCTGCTTGAAGTAGTCGCCGAACGAGAAATTGCCGAGCATCTCGAAAAAGACGAGGTGACGCTTGGTGCGTCCCACGTCGTCGAGGTCGTTGTGTTTGCCACCCGCGCGGACGCACTTCTGCACGCTCACCGCGCGCGAGTAGGGCGCGGCCTCGTCGCCGAGGAAGTAGGGCTTGAAGGGCACCATTCCGGCGACCGTGAACAACAGGGTCGGGTCGTGGGGAATGAGACTGGCCGACGGCACCACGGTGTGACCGTGTGAGGCGAAATAGCCGCTGAAAGCCTGCCTCAGTTCGTCCGCAGTCTGGAGATCCTTGCCCGTCGCCATGAAGGCTTCATGCTACCTGTGGCTGTTGTGCGGCCGGGATGCAATATGGCGACGCGCCGGGCGGGCCGGTGACGGTGACGTGTTCTCGGTTCCGTCGATGTCCCTGTGGGCACCGATGAAGAGTCCGTTGCGCGCGAGCGCCAGAACGACCCGTTGGTATGACGCAACGACCACATCCTTGACCAGGGCCATGACGGATTCGAAGGTGATTGCCTCTCGCATCTCGGCTGCGCGACGCTTGACCCACGCCATTCCCGTGATCCCCGCGATGACTCCGGAGACGAACCAGAACAAACGCCTAAACATCCCCGCCACCGTAGTACCGG
>JBEGQK010000080.1:0-2735 GCA_041180985.1 Actinomycetota bacterium | reverse complement strand
AGCAGGTCCACTGCACCCGCGTGACCCACCACGTTGTCCCAGACCGATGTGCCGGTGCCCGATGCCATGTGCGAAGACTACAAAGAGAGTCTGTCAGTGACCTGACGACGGATGTCGGCCTCGACGTCGTCCTTCGGGGCGGTGCCGTCGATGACGATCCAGCGCTGCGGGTCGGCAGCCATCAGTTCGTGGAAGCCGTCGTTGATGCGGGCGAAGAAGTCGGCACCCTCGCGCTCGAACCGGTCGAGATTGCGCTTCGCGAGCCGCTCGTTCAGGATCTGCGTGGGCACGTCGATGAACACCACGACGTCCGGCAGCCGTCCGTTCAGCGCCCAGGTGCTGATGGACAGAAGCTCGGTCGTGCCGAGACGGCGTCCGTACCCCTGGTAGGCGAGCGTCGAGTAGATGCTGCGGTCGCTGACCACGTGCTGGCCCCGCGCGAGCGCGGGTTCGATGATCTCGGCCATGTGCTGGGCGCGGTCGGCGGCCATCAGCAAAGCCTCGGTGCGGGGGGCGAGGTCGGTGTTCTCGGTGTCGGCGAGGATCCCGCGCAGCAACGAACCGATGCGCGTGCCGCCCGGCTCACGCGTGATGACGGCGCCGAGGTGCTCACCGAGGCGCTTCGTGTGCGTGCTCTTGCCGCAGCCCTCGAGACCCTCGAGCGCGATGTAGCGAGGGGTCACTCGTCCTTCTTCTTTGCCGCCACCTTCTTCGGTGCGGCCTTCTTCCTGGTGGGGGACTTCTTCGCGGCAGCTTTCTTGACCGCGGCTTTCTTCGCCGGTGACTTCTTGGCAGCGCTCTTGCGGGCACCGGACTTCTTCTTCGGCCCGCCGTTCTCGGCGATGTACTCGCGGCGCAGCTGCAGCAGCTCGTACGCGCGCTCGTTCGTCATGGCCTCCATGCGGTCACCACGCGTGAGACCGGCGTTGGTCTCTCCGTCGGTGACGTAATCACCGAAGCGGCCCTCCTTGCCCACGACCGGTCTGCTGCTGACGGGGTCGTTGCCGAACTCTCGCAGGGGCGGCTTGGCCGCGGCGCGGCCGCGGCCGAACGTGCGCGGCTGTGCGAGGAGCGCGAGTGCCTCGTCGAGTGTCACCGTGAGAAGTTGCTCCTCGTTCTGCAGCGAGCGGCTCTCCTTGCCCTTGCTGACGTACGGACCGAAACGGCCGTTCTGTGCGGTGATCGGCTCGCCGTCCGCCGGGTCGTTGCCGAGGGTGCGCGGCAACGACAGCAGGTCGATCGCGTCCTGCAGCGTGATGCGGTCGATGTTCATGGTCTTGAAGAGCGACGCCATCTTCGGCTTCTCGAGACCCGCGGGCGGCTCGTCCGTCGTTCCCCACTGCACGTACGGGCCGTAGCGACCCGACTTCGCGAACACGGGGTGGCCGTCCCAGTCACCGATCGGCACGTCGCCCTTCGGCGCCTTCAACAGGTTGATGGCCACTTCAAGCGTCAGTTCGTCCGGGGCGAGAAGGTCGGGGACGCTCGCGGTGTTCTCGCCGCTGCGCACGTACGGCCCGTACAGGCCGGGCTTCACGATGACGTCCTCGCCGGTCTCCGGGTTCACGCCGATGTCGAAGGTGTTGACCGCAGCCGCGTCGATGCTGTCGAGTTTCGCCGCGACGATGTCGCGCAGGCCGGTCTCGTCGTCCTCGCCGAAATAGAAGTGGTGCAGCCACCTCTCCTTCTGCTGCTCGCCGTTCGCGATGCTGTCGAGGTCCGCCTCGACGTCCGCGGTGAACTGGTAGTCGACGAGCTTGTCGAAGTTGTCCTCCAGCAGACGGATGACGGAGAACGCCGTCCACGTGGGGACGAGCGCGGTTCCCTTCTTCCAGAGGTAATGGCCGCGGTCGACCATGGTCGAGATGATGGACGCCCAGGTGGAGGGACGGCCGATGCCGCGCGCCTCGAGCTCCTTCACGAGTGACGCCTCGGTGTAGCGGGCGGGCGGCGTGGTGGTGTGGGAAGTGGACCCGTACTCGCGCACGTCCACCGGCTGGCCCTTCGTCAACGGCGGCAACAACAACGCGTTCTCGTCGTCGGCGGGTGTTTCGTCCTCGTCGGTCGACTCTTCGTACGCCCGACGGTAACCCTGGAACTTGATGGTCGTGCCGCTGGCGGCGAACTCGCAGTCGGTGCGGTGGCTGTCATTGGCCGTTGCACCGAGGCGCACGCTGACGGTGGTTCCCGATGCGTTCGGCATCTGAGAGGCGAGCGTGCGCTGGTAGATCAACGTGTAGAGACTGAGCTCGTGACCGCGCAGCTCGCCTGCGACCTTCTCGGGCGAGCGGATCGGTAGTGCGGGGCGGATCGCCTCGTGTGCCTCCTGTGCGTTCTTCGACTTGTTCGCGTAGGTGCGCACGGGGCCGTTCACGAAGTCATCGCCGTACTCGGCCCGGATATGCGCGCGCACGTCGGCGATCGCCTCGTCCGACAGGTTCGTGGAATCGGTGCGCATGTAGGTGATGTAGCCGCGCTCGTACAGGGCCTGTGCCGTGCTCATCACCTGGCGGCTGGAGAGGCGCAGCTTGCGACCTGCCTCCTGCTGCAGCAACGACGTGGTGAACGGTGACTTCGGCGACGACGTGTAGGGCTTCTCGTCCACAGAGCGCACGGTGAGCGGCACGTCCTTCAATCCGGCCACCAGTTCGGAGGCACGACTCGCATTGACCACGAGCACCTGCTCGGCGGCGGTGCCCTGGCCATCGAAATCCTTGCCGGTGGCGACGCGCGTG
>JBEGQK010000079.1:0-4554 GCA_041180985.1 Actinomycetota bacterium | reverse complement strand
GTGATGCGGAACGAGCAGTTCTTCACGTTCACCACGGAGCGCTCCGGCATGCGCACGTGCGCCGTGGTGTAGGTCATCTTGGTGAGGTTGCCGAGGGAGTCCGGCACGGCGAACTTCGGCCCGAACGTCTGGCCGGGTTCCTTCAACGGGTAGATGTTGTTGCGGCGCGCCTCGGAATCGAACAGTGCCTGCAGTTCGGCGAGTTTCGCGGGGTTCGATGCCGACAGGTCGTTGCCCTGCGAGAAGTCGCTGCGGATGTCGTAGAGCTCCCACTTCTCCTGCGGGCCGTCGAACGGCACCGAGTCGAACCTCTTCCACGGCACACGCCCGTGGAAGCACGAGGCGATCCAGCCGTCGTGGTACATCGCCCTGTTGCCGAACATCTCGAAATACTGCATGACGTGGTTCTCGGGCGCGGACGCATCCGTGAACACCGGAACCATCGACACGCCGTCGATGTCCATCTGCGGAAGGCCGTTCACGTGGCTCGGTGCCTCGATGCCGGCAGCCTCCAGCAACGTGGGGAAGATGTCGGTGATGTGGTGGAAGTTGCTGCGCAGCGCACCGGCATCCTTGATGCGGCGCGGCCACTGCACGGCCATGGCGTTTCGCGTGCCGCCGAAGTGCGATGCAATCTGCTTCATCCACTGGAACGGGGAGTCGAGAGCCCATGCCCACGCCAGGTTGTAGTGGTTCTCGCACCGGGCCGACCCGAAATCGTCCATGTGCTCGAGCAACCACTCCGGGTCCTCGGGCATGCCGTTCTGGAACGACGGTGCGCTCCATGCCCCGTTGACCGTCCCCTCCGCCGATGCGCCGTTGTCGCCGGTGATGTAGATGAAGAGCGTGTTCTCCGTCTCCCCCATCTCGTCGAGTGCGTCGAGGAGCTTGCCGATCTGTTCGTCGGTGTGCGCCATGAACCCGGCGAAGACCTCCATCAGGCGTGATGCGACGGGCTTGTAGCGGTCCGGGTAGTCGGCCCACGACGGCACCTCGTCGGGCCTCGGCGTGAGCCTCGTGCCGGCCGGGATGACACCCATCTGCAGCTGCCGCTCGTAAATCTGCTCCCGCAGCACGTCCCAGCCCTCGTCGAACCGGCCCTTGAACCGCTCGATGTACTCCGGCCACACGTGATGCGGGCAGTGCATCGCCCCGGTGGCGAGGTACGTGAAGAACGGCCTGTTCGGGTTGCTCGCGCGCTGGAGCCTCATCCAGTCGATCGCCTTCTCCGCGATGTCCTCGCTCATGTGGTAGTCGTCGCGGTGCTCGTACGGCATCACAGGCGTCGTCTGGTCGAACATGGGCGGCTCGAACTGTGATGCCTCCGCACTGAGGATGCCGTAGAACCGCTCGAACCCGAGTCCGGTCGGCCAGCGGTCGAACGGGCCGGTGAGCGACTGCTCGTGGGCCGGCGTGACGTGCCACTTGCCGAACGCACCGGTCGAGTACCCGTACTGCTTCAGGATCTCAGCGACGGTGGCAGCCTCCTTCGGGATGATGCAGTCATAGCCGGGGAACCCGCTCGCACCCTCCGGGATGTTGCCCATGTGCACCGCGTGGTGGTTGCGGCCTGTCAGCATCGCCGCGCGCGTCGGCGAGCAGAGCGCGGTGGTATGGAACTGGTTGAACCGCAGTCCGTTCGCGGCCACGCGGTCGAGAGCCGGCGTGGGCACGGGGCCGCCGAACGTGCTGCAGGTGCCGAAGCCAACGTCGTCGAGGAGGATCAGCACGATGTTCGGCGCGTCGGCACCGGGCAACGGGATCGACGGCCGTGACGGCACGGAGTCATCGACCAACCGGCCGAGGGTGCCGGCGAACGTTTCGGTGGCGAACGGGAGTGCGGGACCTGTGGGCGTGCTCATCGGTCCGCCCTACGCCGGCAGTGTCGCATGGTCGAGACAACGGCGGACCGCGTCGACGGCGGCAGCGTCGCCCGTCACCGCGATGTCGGCGTCGGACCACTTCACCTTTCCGGACAGCACCGACACGAAAGTGGCGCGCGTCATGGACGCCGTGCCGTCGGCTCCCTGGCCGTCGGTGGGCACGGCGACACAGTTCCGCAGGCGCAGCCCGGCTGCCTCACCGTCCACGACGATGCACACGTGGGCGGAGAGCCCCTCCGCCTTCACCGGGTCGAGCAGCACGCGGAGAGTGTGCACGAGGTCGGTCGATGCCGCGTGCGCGATCGCCTTCGCGCCGAACGAGTGCACCATGAACCGGTCCATCGGCATCTGTCCGTCGAGGTGCCGTGCCCTCGTGATCGCCCAGTTGCGGATGTTCGCCGCCGGTGTGCGCTCTGCAACGAGTCTCAGACCGCGTGCGAGGAGCAAACGGTCTGCGTCCGTGCAGCCCTCCGACCGCACGAGCCACGTCGCAAGTTCGACACCCCACCGGATCTCGTCGTTGTCGAGTGCCTCGGTGGCCTGGCGCGCGACCTCGGCACGGCCGCCGAACCCGGCGACCAACTTCGCGAAGCGCTCGCCCGGCTCCAGCGGGAACAGCTTCGACTCCTCGCCGTCGAACCATCCACGAAGGCCGGTGTAGATCTGCCGCAGGTGGTGCTCGGTCACGCCGTAGCGCTCGCTCGTCAGGTAGTCCTGGTCGTACAGCGCGGGCAGGGTCACGCGTGAGGACAGCTCGTCCATCGTCCACCCTTTGTTGATTCCGCGCACGGCCTGGTCCCACATGAACTGGATCGAGTCGCGGTACCTCTCCGACTTCTCCCGGATGCTGTCGCGTCCCGACAGCGGCGGGCCGTGCGTGGCGATCAGGTGCTCGGGTGCCCAGCCGATGATGTTCTCGATGCCGGGGATGAGCACGCGCGGGTCGCGGTACTCCTCGCCGCGGATGGCGAACACGTTGAACAACAACGGCCACACCGTGTTGTGCACGCACACGCCGGTCCCGGGGAAGAAGAAGTTCACCGAGTCGTCGCTGTCGCTCGGCGACCACCGCATCAGCACGCGCGCGCCGGCGATCGTCATCTCGCCCTCGTCCACGAGTTCGTGGTTCACCGGGATGTACCCGGGCGTGGCCGGAGCGTGCGCCGGGTTGCGGTAGGAGAATCCCAGCCCGACGTTCACGAGCCCGTCGGGACCGTCCGTGGGCATCACTATCGCGAACTGCTCCACCAGGCCACGGCCGTACGCGGGGGCAATCTCGCCCGACGTGCGCGCCTTGTTCAGGGCGATCCTGCGGTGGCCGTAGATGGGCAACGGCGACACGTGGTTCCCCTCGTCGAGCACCGCCTGCGTGCCCTCGATGTAGTGGAAGTGGGTGTAGACCACGGCCGCGATCCGTCGGTCGGTGTGCTTGCGGAGCTCCGCGAGGGCAATCGCCATCTCCTGCACCGACTCGCCGGTGTCGAAGGCGATGATGCCGTCGGGGGCATCGACGAACGTCTGGTTCGACAGCCCGTTGCCCACGAAGCACCACGCACCTGGCCGGACCTCGTAGAAGTTCCGGGCGATGACCTGGTTCTGGGCAAGGTGATCACGGTGGACCCTGGGGCCGTTCGGCGCCTGCACCACGTTCACCGATGTGTTGTCGAAACTCCGCGTCATTGCCCGCCCTTCCAGCAGGTCAATAGTGACACAATCGGGTTGTGGAACAACCTGCGAGAGCACCCATGGGCGGCGTGTTCGGCGGTGGCGGCATGTTCGGCATCGGGTACGCAATGGGAGTCATCCACGGTCTCGCCGAGCAAGGAGTCACATTCGTCGGCGCACCGCTTCTCGGCACGTCTGCCGGTTCGTGGGCTGCTGCTGCCGTCGCACTGGACGTGGGCGTCCAGGACCTCTTCGCGCTGACCGTTCCGTCGTTCCCGAACCCGAGGCCCGGCGTGCTCGCGGCCGCGGCGCGCGAGTTGTTCGGCGAGCGCACCAGCCCGTTCGTGAAGGTGTGTGCCTGCTCGCTCCCGCGCCTGCGGCGCACGGTGTTCGACGGTGCGCTCCATCCGATCGCCGATCTCATCGCTGCATCGTCGGCCATGCCCGGCCTGCTCGCGCCGCACACGATCGACGGCGTGAAGTACGTCGACGGCGGCGTGCGCTCGGGGACCAGTGTCGACTTCGGGCCCGACGCGGATCATCTGCACGTGATCGCACCGCTCGCCGGCGCGATGTGGGGCCCGTTTCGTCGATTCGTCGACCGCGGCATGCACAACGAGATCACCCGGTGGAAGGAACGCACGAACGGCACCGTCACACTGTTCACCCCGGTGAAGGTCGCGGCCGACATCGCGCAGAACCCGCGGCACCTGTTCGACAAGAGCCGTGCGCTGGAGGCCTACTACTGCGGCATCGACCAGGCAAGGTCCGGCGGCGATCCCGTCTGAGCGGCCGGCGCGGCGATGGATTCCCGTCGCCGCCCGAAGTACCCTGCCCGCCATGGCTGAACTGCGCGTCGCGAACTCGGAGACATGGACTCACTCATCAACCGCGAACGGTGAGCGCTACCGGGTCACGCTGACCACACCGATGGTCCCCACGAAGGACCCCGTGCCGCTGCTCGTCGTCCTCGACGGTGACACCATGATTCTCACCGCAACCGAGG
>JBEGQK010000078.1:0-4109 GCA_041180985.1 Actinomycetota bacterium | reverse complement strand
TCTCCACGGGCCAGGACGACTCGAAGTTCGGGTTCAACCTCGCCAACGGTGACGCCGTGCGCGCGATCAACCGTGCGAAGTCGTCACCGTCTGTCGTTCTCGTGGGGATCCACTGCCACATCGGTTCGAACGTCCTCAACGCATCACTTTTCACCAGGGCGAGCGAGGTGATGGTCGACCTTTTCCGCGGTCTCGGCCTCCCGGAGATCACACTCGGCGGCGGGCTGGGTGTCGCGTACACGGCCGGTGACGACGTACCGACGATGAAGCAGTGGGCGGACGCGATCCGCGCCGCGACGGCGTCCTTGCCGAAGGGCACGAAGGTGAGGGTGGAGCCCGGGCGCAGCATCGTGGCCGCAGCGGGAATCACCGTGTACACCGTCGGCACCGTGAAGAGGATCGACGGCATCCGCGACTACATCGCTGTCGACGGCGGCATGAGCGACAACCCGCGGCCGATGATGTACGGGAGTCCGTACGAGGCATTCGACCCGATGCGAACGCTCGCGGAACGTCCGGAACGCGCGCGCATCGTGGGCAAGCACTGCGAGAGCGGCGACATCGTGATCGACGAAGCCGCTGTGCCGGAGAACGTTGCGGTGGGGGACCTTCTCGTCACCCCGGTCACCGGTGCGTACGGCTATTCGATGGCGAGCAACTACAACAAGGTGCCGCGACCTGCGGTGGTGTTCGTCGCGGACGGTACGGCCCGCCTGGTGGTGCGCCGCGAGACCTACGAGGACCTCGTCCGCTACGACCTCTGACGCGCGGTCTGCTCGGGCGGCCGCCCGGGCGACACACCCCCTCCGTACCGTTGTCCGTGACCAGGAGGTTCACATGGCCGAGATCGATTTCTGCCCTGAATGCGGCGCACCGGTGGTGGGGGACGGCAGCTCCCAGATGTGCACGTCGTGCGGGCTCATGTACGACGAGATGGAGGAGTTGCTCGACGACGACGAGTTGCAGGAGGACGACGAGATCGATGCCGACGACGGCCTGCGCGAGGACGACGAATACGAATTGGGTGAGGATTCCGACGGCGACGGCGACGACTGGTGATGCCCGGGCACGCCACATCTGGCGACATGACGGGTCGTCGCCTTCACACCGTGAATCTCTGACGGCACAAGGGTTTCCCGAAAGCCCCTTTCGTTATCCACAGGCCCAGCCGTAGGCTGGCGTCCCTATGGCGAGCAACCCCCCGGACTCCAATGTGGTGCGCATCGGCGTGCTCGGATGCGGCAACGTCGGGTCGGCCTTCGTGCAGCTGGTGGAGCGCCAGTCAGACATCATCGAGGCCCGCACGGGTGTGCGCCTCCAGGTGGTCAAGGTCGCCGTTCGCAACGTCTCCAAGGACCGCGGGCTGAACTTCCCCGACGGCGTCCTCGTTCGTGACGCCCACGCCGTCGTTGACGATGCCTCGGTCGATCTCGTCGTCGAGCTCATCGGCGGTATCGAACCCGCCCGCGAGTTGATCTCGACTGCACTCGGCAAGGGCAAGCCCGTCGTCACGGGCAACAAGGAGCTCCTCGCCAACGTCGGTCACGAACTGTGGGCCCTGTCCGATTCTTCGGGAGCCGACCTGCTGTTCGAGGCGGCAGTTGCCGGCGGCATCCCACTCATCCGTGCGCTGCGCGAATCGCTCCGTGGCGAACCGGTCACGCGCGTGATGGGCATCGTGAACGGCACCACGAACTTCATCCTCACCAAGATGGCAGAGGAGGGTGCCGACTACACGGTGGCACTCAGCGAGGCCCAGCGTCTTGGCTTCGCCGAGCGCGACCCCACGGCCGACGTCGAGGGATTCGACGCCGGCGCGAAGGCGGCGATCATCGCGAGCATCGCATTCGGCACGAAAGTCGTGGCCGGCGACGTCTACCACGAGGGAATCAGCGGCATCACCGCTGCTGACATCGCGATTGCGAAGCGCCTTGGCTACGTCGTGAAGCTGCTCGCGATCGCGGAGCGCCAGGGCGACGCCGTTGCCGTGCGGGTGCACCCCGCGATGGTGCCGCTGACGCACCCGCTGGCGAGCGTCCGCGACAGTTACAACGCCGTCTTTGTCGAGGGCGACGCCGTCGGTTCGCTCATGTTCTACGGCCGCGGTGCCGGGGGTTTCCCCACCGCATCGGCCGTCCTCGGCGACGTCATCGACGCCGCCGTCAACCTGCGCAAGGGGACGCACGGCACGATCGGGGTGTTCGGACGCGCCGCCGTGGTGCCGATCGACGAGACGAGCAGCCAGTACCTGGTGGGGCTCGACGTGCAGGACAAGCCGGGCGTGCTGCATGCCATCACGGGTGTCTTCGCGAAGAACGGGGTCAGCATCCGCGCGGCCGAGCAGGAGGGCATCGATTCCGATGCGCGCCTCGTGTTCATCACGCACGTGGCCCGCGAGGCGGACGTCCAGGCCTGCCTGCGCGAGTTCCGCGACCTCGACGTCGTGCGGCGCACGTCCGGCCTGCTGCGCGTCATCGGCGAGTAACCACGCATGAGGTACGTGTCCACGCGCGGAGCCGCGCCCGAGCTGGGCTTCGCCGATGTTGTCCTCGAGGGGCTGGCTACCGACGGCGGGCTGTACGTGCCTGACTCGTGGCCGGTGCTGCCCGCGAACCTCTCGCGCGGCTACGCGGACCTCGCGACGGACGTGATCATGCCGTACGTCGGGGCGGACTTCGACCGTGACACGGTGTCGCGCCTGTGCCGTGAGGCGTATGCGACGTTCCGCCACCCGGACGTCGTCCCCATCGTGGAGATCGAGCCGAACCACTACCTGATGGAGCTCTTCCACGGCCCGACACTGGCCTTCAAGGATGTCGCACTGCAATTGCTCGGCCGGCTCTTCGACACGATCCTCACGGCGCGCAACGAGCGCGTGATGATTGTCGGCGCGACGAGCGGTGACACCGGCAGCGCGGCGATCGACGGGGTGAAGAACTGCGCGAACGTCGACATCGTGATTCTCTACCCGAACGGACGCGTCAGTGACGTGCAGCGCAAGCAGATGACCACGGTGGACTCACCGAACGTGCACACGGTCGCGATCGACGGGACGTTCGACGACTGTCAGGACCTTGTGAAGGCGATGTTCAACGACGGTGCATTCCGCGTGCGGCACAACCTCTCCGCGGTGAACAGCATCAACTGGGCGCGCGTGATGGCACAGATCGTCTATTACGTGGCCGCCACCAACCACTTCGGTCGTGAAATCGACGTGACCGTCCCCACGGGGAACTTCGGGAACGTCCTCAGCGGGTGGATCGCCCAGCAGATGGGTGCGCCGGTCGGGAAGCTGGTGGTGGCGAGCAACGAGAACGACATCCTCACGCGGTTCTTCGAATCTCACTCCATGAAGGCAACGGGCGTGCACCCCACTCTCAGCCCCAGCATGGACATCCAGGTGTCGTCGAATTTCGAGCGCCTCCTGTTCGAGATGAACGGCCGCGACGGCGCGATGACCCGCGAACAGCTCGCGCGATTCCGTGACAAGGGGACCATGTCCATCGAGGCCGACCAGTACGACGCGTGGATCGCACCGACCTTCCGGGCAGGACGTGCGAGTGACCATGACACTCTCACGGCCATCCGTTCCGTCTACGAGGCCACCGGAATGCAGATCGATCCGCACACTGCTGTCGGTGTGAAGGCCGCGCGGGAGAACCTGCGCGACGGTGTGCCCATGGTGACCATGGCAACCGCGCACCCGGCGAAGTTCCCCGATGCGGTGGAGCGCGCCACCGGCGTGCGGCCGAAACTGCCGGAACACCTGGCCGACCTGTTGTCACGGCCGGAGCGCACCACGACCCTGCCGAACGACCTTGCCGCGGTGCAGGGATTCGTCGCGTCAGTCGCGCGCTGAGCCCCCTCGACGGATCCGATGGATCAGTCGATGTCCCAGATGTCCTCGCCGTCGTCGGGTCGCGGACCGGCGTCGTCCCAGTCACACGTCGTGCATGCCTTGCGCGGCTGATTCGGCATGATGACGCATCCGCCGATGAGGACGCGTCCCTTCTGGCTTTCTTCCCACAGGTCCGGTCCCGGCATGCCGTATGCAATCGGCAGAACTGTCTTGTTGCCGCACCGCGGGCATTTGGTCGGTTTGCGTGTTC
>JBEGQK010000077.1:0-9167 GCA_041180985.1 Actinomycetota bacterium | reverse complement strand
TGCGACCCCGCTGCACCAGTTGCCCCGTGATCAGGCCGAGACCGGCCCCCACCTCCACCACGCGCGTGCCGATGTGCGGAACGAGCTCGTCGAGGATGATCCGCGTGGACGTCGGTGTGTTCGACAGCACCTCCAGCTCGCGCGACGCGTTGTACTCCGCGGGTGACGCGTGGCCGTGGGCCGCACCGAGAAAGCCCTTCTCGCGCCGTGCGACCATCCCCGACACGGAACGGATCCTCGGGAGGTCCCGCACGGCGCGGGTGACCTGGCTCGCACGCAGGTTCGAGTCGCCACCGAGACGCGGGCGGAAGATGATCGGCGTCTCGATCACGGACAAGCCGCGCGCGTTCGCGACGGAGATTGCTGCGCCGAAGAAGGAGAACCCGCCGAATCCCACGAGTTCGCGCCTGATCTTCTCGATCGTGGAACGGCTGTACACACGGAAGCTCGTGGTGGGGTCCTTCACGTGCCCCGGCACACCGGCGAAATGCAGGACGAACGCACTCGTTCGTGACAGCACCCTGCGCAGCGGACTCAGCCCGTAGCAACGGCCGCCGCGCGTCCACCGCGAGCCGATGGTGATGTCGGCGCCGTGCGCGATGTGGGCGCGGAGAAGGTCTCCCATCTGGCGGGCATCGTGCTGTCCGTCGGCGTCGAGATTGACGACGTACTCGATGTTCGGGTTCGCCAGCGCGGCATCGAAGCCGTGGAGGATCGCACCGCCGAGCCCGGCACGCGGGCCGTCGACCACCTGCAATGACAGTCCGTAGGCGGAACCGAGACGCCCGCACGTCTCCCTGAATTCGGCGTCACCACCGTCATCCACGACGAGAACCTCGAACTGCCAGTGGAATCGCTCGAGCTGGCCGACACTCTCGGCCACTTCCTGCAGGACCGACTCGATGGTGTCCCTCTCGCTCATCGTGGCGAGCAGCACCAGCCCGCGACGCAACATCCCGCCTCCGGCTAGTTCGACGAGGTCAGCTCGCGGTAGGTCGCCACGAGACGGGTCGCATCGAGCAACCAACCCGGGAAGATGCCGACGAACAACGTGAAGAGAACGGCAGCCGCAACGACGGCACCCGACCCCCTCGGCACGGTGATGGTCTCCCCCGACGACGGGTCGTCGAGCCACATGCTGACCATGATGCGCAGGTACAGGAAAGCACCGATGACGGCTGCGACCATTGCGGCGATCGCGATCGCGTAACTGTGGACCTCGACCGCGCTCTTGATGACCCCGAACTTGGCGATGAAGCCACCGGTGAACGGCACGCCCGCCTGTGCGAGCAACAGCACCGTGAAGGCGAGTGCGAGCAACGGACGGCGCTTGGCGAGGCCCTTGAAGTCATCGAGCGAGGTTGCGCCGTCACCGCTGCCCGCGACGATGAAGATCACCGTGAACGAACCGATGACGAGGACCGTGTACAGCAACAGGTACGTCATAGACGACGCGAGCCCGTCACCGCCCGGGTGCGCCGCCGCCTCGACACCGACGAGGATGAAACCGGCATGGGTGATCGACGAGAACGCCAGCATGCGCTTCACGTTCGTCTGCACCACCGCCATGATCGAGCCGACGAACACCGTGAGCAGCGCGAGTGCCCACACGACGGGTCGCCAGTCATCGACGCGTCGTTCGAGCGCGGTGGTCAGCACGCGGAGCAGCGCGCAGAACGCAGCGACCTTGCCCGCCGACGCCATGAACGCGCTGACCGGCGACGGTGCACCCTCGTAGACGTCGGGTGCCCAGGAGTGGAACGGGACGGCGGACACCTTGAACGCGAGTCCCACGAGGAGAAGACCGATGCCGACGAGCAGCAGCGAGTCGTTGCGGGTGATCGAGATCTGGCTCGACAGCTTCGTGGCGATCGAGGTGAGGTTCGTGTGGCCGGTTGCGCCGTAGATGAGGGCGATTCCGTACAGGAAGAAGGCCGAGGCGAAGCCGCCGAGCACGAAGTACTTGATGCCGGCTTCCTGGCTCTGCTCCCGGCGGCGGTTGCTGGCGGCCAGAACGTACAGCGAGAGGCTGAGAGTCTCGAGCCCGAGGAAAAGGACGACCAGGTCGTTCGCGCTGACCATGATCTGTGCGCCCATGGCGGCGGTGAGGAACATGGCGTAGAGCTCGGGCCCGTCGTTGCCCTCGCGCTGCAGGTAGTCGTGCGTCACCGTGGACACCAGGGCAACCGCGACGGCAACGACGATCGTGGCGAACACGGCGAACCGGTCGACGGAGATTGCGTCGGCAACTGCGGTCGTGGACCCTTCCTTCCCGAGGTTGTGCCACTTCACCATCTCGAGGATGACCACGGCGACGGAGGAGGTCACGGCGACGCCCGCGTACCAACCCTTTGGCCACTTCGGGACGAGGGAACCGACGAGCAGCAGGAGGCACGTCGAGCCGAGCCACACCAACAGGGGGAGAAGGTCGGTGAACGCGATGTTCGGACCGGTGAAACTTGCGGCGACGATGCTCATCACTCGCCTTCCTTCGCGAGTTCGTGAACCGGCGCCTTGTAGCCACTGTGGTCCTGGACGTGCTCGATCAACTTGTCCACGCTCGGCTCGATGCGTGAGAGAACCGGCTTCGGATAGAGGCCGGTGAACCCGATGATGGCGATGAACACCAGCAGCAGGGCACCCTCGCGCAGTTTGAGCTCGGGGAAGGAGGAGTTGGCCTCGTCGGGCTCGCCGTGGAACACGCGCTGGTACGCCCACAACAGGTACAGGGCGGCGAGGATCACGCCGGTCGCCGCGACGACCGTCCACCAACGGGCGGTCTCGAATGATCCGATGAGCACGAGGAACTCACCGACGAAGCCGTTGAGGCCGGGAACACCGATGGACGACAGCATCACGACCATGAACGCAGCAGCGAAGATCGGTGCAACCGCCTGGATTCCCTTCAGCTCGGCGATCTCGCGCGTGTGGCGGCGCTCGTAGATCATGCCGACCATGAGGAACAAGGCTCCGGTGGAGACGCCGTGGTTCACCATCTGCATCACCGAACCGCTCAGCGCCTGCGACGTGATGGCGAACGTGCCGAGCACGATGAACCCCAGGTGCGCGACCGACGAGTACGCGACGAGACGCTTCAGGTCGGTCTGCATGGTGGCGGCGATGGCGCCGTAGATGATGCCGATGGTGGCGAGAGTCAGGAACAGCGGCTTCGCCCACACTGCCGCTGCAGGGAAGAGGTAGAGGCCGAAGCGGAGGAATCCGTACGTTCCGAGCTTCAGCAGCACGCCGGCGAGGATGACAGATCCGCCTGTCGGGGCCTGGGTGTGGGCATCGGGCAGCCAGGTGTGCAGCGGGAACAACGGGACCTTCACCGCGAACGCGATTGCGAAGCTGAGGAACAACCAGCGACCGGTGGACGCCGCGAACGACGCCCGCTCGGCGATGGTGACGAGGTCGAACGTGAAGTAGCCGATGTCATGTCGGGCGATCATCGCGGTGGCGATGATGCCCACAAGCATGAACGCCGAGCCGAACATGGTGTACAGGAAGAACTTCGTGGCGGCGTAGACGCGCTTGTCGTAGCCCCAGCCCCCGATCAGGAAGTACATCGGCACGAGGACGATCTCGAAGAAGATGAAGAACAGGAACAGGTCGAGACTGAGGAAGCTGCCCATGACTCCTGCCTCGAGCAGGAGCAGCCACGCGAGATAGCGCTTCTCGTCGTGGTGAGGGTCGACTCCGAGGATGACCAGCGGGAAGAGGATGCCGGTGAGCACCACGAGGAACAGCGAGATGCCGTCCACCCCGACGTGCCACGAGATTCCCCAGGCCTTGATCCACTCGTGCTGCGACACGAACTGGAAACCACCCTCGTGGGAGTGGAACGACGCGAGCAACCAGATGGACATGCCGCCGATGCCGACGGAGAACAGGGACGCCGCGAGCTTCACGTACTCGGGTCGACGGTTGCTGAGGGCGGCAACGACGAGGGAACCGAGAACGGGCAGCAGGATGAGTGCCGAGAGGATCGGGAACGACGCTGTCTCGTGCATCACAGCACCCCCCTGACCAGGAACCACGCGAGGACGAGCACGACAGCCACCCCGATGATTGCCGCGTAGGAGCGGATCAGGCCGTTCTGCAGCTTGCGCAGCAGCCCGCTCGCGTTGCGCACCTCGACACCGACACCGTTCACCGCACCGTCGACCACCTTCGCGTCGAAGGCCGCGATCCCGCGGAATGCCGCGCGCCCGGGTCCACCGACGAGTGCCGCGATGGTGGAGTCGTACCTCCACCCGTCAGCGAGGATCTGTGGCTCGACCGGCTTGGTCTTGCCCTTCGCGTACACCGCGACGGAGGCCGCGATGCCGACGCCGGCGATGACGACGGCAAGCGCGAGAAGGACCCACTTGTTGGACTCGGCCCAGGTCCCGGTGATGCTGCGCTCGGACTCCTCCACCACGGGGGCGAGCCAGTGCTCGAGGAACTTGGTGGAGTGCGAGAACGGCAGCTGCAGTGCACCGCCGACGACGCTCAGTCCCGCGAGAACGACCAACGGGAGGGTCATCATCCACGGGCTCTCGTGCGGGGTGTGCGCATCACCGTGGGCACCGTGGTCCTCGGCGTGGTCGTGCCAACGTGCCTCGCCGTAGAAGACCATGATGACCTGGCGCGTCATGTAGTACGCGGTGAGCAGCGCGGTGACGATTCCGACGGCATAGAGGGCGCGGTTGTTGGCGAACGCGTACAGGAGGATCTCGTCCTTCGACCAGAAACCCGCGAACGGTGGCACGCCGGCAATCGCGAGCCAGCCGATGATGAACGTGAAGCCGGTGATGGGCATCACCTTGCGCAACGCTCCCATGCGGCGCATGTCCTGCTCGTGGTGCATGCCGTGGATGACCGAACCGGACCCGAGGAAGAGCAGCGCCTTGAAGAACGCGTGCGTGACCATGTGGAAGATCGCCGCGACGTACGCACCGGAACCGATGGCGAGGAACATGAACCCGAGCTGGCTGACGGTCGAGTACGCGAGCACCTTCTTGATGTCGGTCTGTGCGACCGCGATCGTGGCTGCGAACAGGGCCGTCGCGGCACCGACCGAGGCGATCACGGTGCCGGCCCACGGGTAGGCGGCGTGCAGCACGGGCGCCATGCGGGTGAGCAGGAAGACACCGGAGGTGACCATGGTGGCCGCGTGGATGAGCGCGGACACCGGGGTGGGACCCTCCATCGCGTCCGGCAACCAGATGTAGAGGGGCAACTGAGCCGACTTGCCGCACGCCCCGACGAACAGCATCAGCGCGATGCCGGTGGCGGTGACATGCGCAAGGTGACCCGCGTGGGCTGCCTCGTTGATGCCCGTGTACGAGAGCGTCCCGACGCTGGCGAACGCCATGAACATCGCCGTCATCATTCCCCAGTCGCCCACGCGGTTCGTGACGAACGCCTTCTTGCCGGCCGTGGCCGCGGAGTCGCGGGTGTGCCAGAAGGAGATGAGGAAGTACGAGCACGCACCCACGCCCTCCCACCC
Organism: Actinomycetota bacterium; assembly: GCA_041180985.1. Taxonomy (GTDB): domain Bacteria; phylum Actinomycetota; class Acidimicrobiia; order Acidimicrobiales; family Ilumatobacteraceae; genus UBA2093. Next base: position 3,673 of record JBEGQK010000077.1, on the reverse strand, counting down.
GAGGAACGTGACGAGCAGGTTCTCGCCGAGCACGAGCATCAACATCGAGAAGACGAAGAGGTTGAGGTAGAGGAAGAACTTCGAGAACTTCGGGTCACCGTGCATGTAACCGATTGCGTAGAGGTGGATCAAAGAGCCGATGCCCGTGACGAAGAGGGCCATCGTGATGCTCAGCGGGTCCGCGAGGAACGCGAGGTCCACGTGCAGTCCGCCCACCGGGAGCCACGAGAACAACGTGACGACATGGTGGCGCTCCTCCGCCGTGCGCGAGAGAAGGTCGAGCCACGCGCCGACCGTGACGACGAACGCCGTTGCGGTCATCAATGTGGCGAGGACGCCCGCGAGGGGCTCGCCGAGGCGGCGACCGAACAGGAAGATGAGGAGGAATCCGGCCAACGGCAGCGCGGGGATCAACCAGACGAGATCGAGCATGGCGCGGTTATCCCTTCAGCACCGAGAGGTCGTCTGCCGACGCCGCGGTGCGGCGACGCATGATGGACACGATGATGCCGAGGCCGACCACCACTTCGGCGGCGGCAACGACGAGCACGAAGAACACCGTGCTCTGCCCGTTCACGTCGGCGCGGGCCCGGCCGAACGTGACGAGACTGAGGTTCACCGCGTTCAGCATCAGCTCGATGCACATGAACATGACCAGTGGGTTGCGGCGCACGAGCACACCGACGGTGCCGATCGCGAAGAGGACGGCGGAGAGCACCAGGAACCACGAGGTGGTGGGTTCGACGACTGCGAGAAGGCTCACTTCGCCTCCTCTTCCTTCGGCAGGCGGCGGGCCAGGATGACCGTCCCGACGACGGCAACGAGCAGCAGGATCGACGTGACCTCGAAGGCGAACACGTGGTCACCGAAGATCGAACCCGCGATCTCCTTCAAGTTCGCGTCCGGTGAGTCGAGGGTGGGCGACGAGAGACCGGCACCCGACTTCATGACCGCGTTGTCGGAGGTGAGGATCGCACCGGTGAGAAGACCCACCATCGCGACTCCGATCACGGCCGCGAGCGGGCGCTGCACCGTGAGTGGTTCGATGCTGAGGTCCTCGGCCTGGTCGACGCCGAGAAGCATGATGACGAACAGGAAGAGAACGACGATCGCGCCCGCGTAGACGATGACCTGGACGGCGGCGAGGAAATGCGCCCCCTGCTGCACGAAGATCACCGCGATGCCGAACAGGGTCAGCACCAGGCTCATCGCGGCGTGCACGGGGTTGCGGCGCACCACGACCCCGACGGCGCCGACGAGGGCCATCAGTGACGCGAGAACGAAGACGACGAGCTCCATCAGTCGTCCTCTCCGTCCCTGACGTCCTGGGCGGGTTCCGGCTCGCGCACCCCGTATCCGAGTTCACCGCTCCAGGAGACGACGCCCTCGAACGACGCGTCACCGGCCGGTGCCGTGGCGCGCATCCAGCCCGAGGTGAGGAGGTCCTCCCCCTCGCGCCAGTCCTCCCACGGCAGTTGCTGCGGCTTCCCCCGGTCGTCCACCAGCAGTTCGGCCTTCGTGTAGATGGCGTCGTTGCGGTTCGTGAACGAGAACTCGAACAGTTTCGACTCGGTGATCGCCTCGGTCGGGCACGCCTCTACGCACATGTCGCAGTGGATGCAGCGCAGGTAGTTGATCTCGTAGACGAAGCCGAAGCGCTCACCCGGCGAGGTGGGGTTGTCCGGGTCGTTGTCCCTGCCGCGGACGTAGATGCACTTCGCCGGGCAGACACCGGCGCACAGCTCGCAGCCGATGCACTTCTCCATGCCGTCCTCGTAGCGGTTCAGCACGTGGCGACCGTGCAGGCGCTCGGGCTTCTCGATCTTGTGGTCCTTCGCGTCGTTGTTCTTCCTGCGGAATACGCGGCCGCCCGAGTACTCGGTGGTGACCTTGTTCTTGTACCCGTGCTGACGCAGGGTCACCAGGAATCCGCCGAAGTAACCCATCAGAATCCAGCTCCGTGCTTCTCGCGGTTGTCGCGACTGACCTTCATTGCGAGCTGCAACAACGTGTAACCGAGGATGAGAACGAGTGCGGTGACGACCGTGACCACGGTGCGGTCCCAGCCGGCGTCACTGCCCACGCGCTGGGCGGCGAGCAGCATGAACCAACCGAGTGATGCGGGGATCAGCACCTTCCAGCCGAGGTCCATCAGCTGGTCGTAACGGAACCGGGGCAGGGTCGCGCGGAACCAGACGTACACGTAGAGGAACACGAGGACCTTCAGCAGCAGCCAGATGGTTCCCTCGAGCGCGTTGGGCACGAACGGGATGTCGATCATGGTGTTGCCGATCGAGATCGGCTGCGGGCCGCCGAAGAAGAGCGTCACGATGAGGCCCGACATGGTGACCGTGTTCATGAACTCGGCCAGGTAGAACAACGCAAACCGGATCGAGGCGTACTCGGTGTTGAAGCCACCGACCAGCTCCTGCTCCGCCTCCACGAGGTCGAACGGCGGGCGGTTCAGTTCCGCCGTGGCGGCGACCAGGAAGATGAAGAACGGCACGAAACCGGTGGTGACGACGTTCCAGTTGCCGAGCGACGTCTGGCCGTTCACGATTCCGCTGGTGGAGAGCGTGCCGGCGACCAACAGGACCGCACCGAGAGACAGACCGAGTGCGGCTTCGTACGAGACCATCTGCGCGGACGCACGGACGGAGCCGAGCAACGGGTACTTCGACCCGCTCGACCAGCCGGCGAGCATGATCCCGTAGACGGCAATGGACGAGATCGCGAGCGCGAAGAGCACGCCCACAGGCGGGTCCGCCAGCTGCATGCGCGTGGTGTGCCCGAACAGTGTGATCATCCCGCCGTTGCCGTTCCGGTAGTCACCACCGAGCGGGATGATGGCGAAAGAGAGGAACGCGGGCACGAACGCCAGGTACGGCGCCAGCTTGAAGACGAATCGGTCGGCCTTCTCAGGAATCAGGTCTTCCTTCATGAAGAGCTTTGTCCCGTCGGCAAGCGTCTGGAGGAGGCCCCACGGACCGGCCTTGTTCGGCCCGATGCGGTTCTGCATGCCCGCAATGACCTTGCGCTCGAACCAGACCATCAACATCGTTGCCACGAGACCGACGACGAAGACCAGCAGCACCTTGATGAGGACGATGATCAGTGGTGTCCACAGGATCTTCCCGTCGAGCAACGGGTCGATGGCGAGAATCGCGCCCATCAGATGTTCTCGATTCTCACGTCGGTCACCGCATCACCGTGGCGAACGAGTTCGCGCGCGTCGGCACCCGGTTGGTTGAACGGCACGAGAGCAGTGCCGCGCGGCACGGCGACTGACGCGACGACCGGGAGGACGACCGACGAGTGGGAGTTCGACACCCGCACGTTGCTCCCCTCCGCGGCGCCGATGCGCTCGAGGTCGAGGGGGTTCACCTGCACGGAAGCACCGGGAGCGAGTTGCGACATGGACGGGCTGTTGACGGTGCCGGCAGCGCGGTCGTACAGCTTGCGCGACAGGACCAGGCGGAAGTCATAGGAGTTGCGCGGCGCCGCGCCCGGTGCCGCGACGGACGCACGGGCCTGCGCGGACGACACGACGACGCCGTTCTTCTTCACGTCAACGGATGTCGCGACGGAACCGAAGGACGGAACCGACTTCGACATCAGCTTCTGCACTTCCGCGATGTTCGCGACGCCGGCGTCATGACCGAGCATGTGGAGC
>JBEGQK010000076.1:0-4606 GCA_041180985.1 Actinomycetota bacterium | reverse complement strand
GTGCGATGGTGGAGGACTTCGTGTTCTGCAGCCCGTTCCACAGCAGGATGCCCATGACGACCGCGGCAACGATCACCGCCGCGACAGGTGCCATGTTCTTCCTGGTCTGCGTCTGTTGCTTCTTCGGCAGGGCCCTCTTCGACCTGGTGATGTGTTTCGGTGTCGCATCGCGACGCACGGACGGAACAGAACGCGGTGTGTCGTTGCGACGGTCCGACTCGTCGTCATCGCCGCCGGATGCGCCGACCTGCGCACGTGCGCGTGCCTCGGCGACGCGCTTCTGCATGAGAGGGTCGAGCGGTGCACGCGACCCGGTGCGCGGTCCGTCGTGCGTCTCGAGACCCGTCGGTGGTGTGGCCGCATCGTGCACGTGGCTCAAGGCCTTGTCGAGTGCCTCGACGACTTCGGCGGCCGTCTGGTAACGGTTCTCCGGCTTGCGGCGCAGCATCTTGTGGATGACCTCGATGACGGTGCTCGGCACGTCGTGGCGCACACCGCCGAGCGGTGTGGGGTCCCGTTGCAGGCGGGCGATTGCCACCTGCTGGTCGTTTTCGCCCTTGAAAGGCACGTGTCCGGCGAGGCACTCGTAGAGCACGAGGCCGAGAGAATAGATGTCGGCACGGCCGTCAAGATCGCGCCCCTGCACCTGCTCCGGCGACAGGTACTTCGCGGTGCCCATCATTAGGTCCGCCCGCGTGAGATCGGTGGCGTCGTTCTCGTTCGACTTCACGCCCTTCGCGATGCCGAAGTCCGTCAACCAGATCTCACCGGTGCGCACCATCATGATGTTGCCCGGCTTGATGTCTCGGTGGACGATGCCCGCATCGTGAACGACGGCAAGCGCGGACGCGACGGCCTTCCCGATGTGCACGGTGGTGTACACCGACATCGTGTGCGCCTTGTTGCCGTTCGTTGCTCTCTGTGAATCGAGAAGCTCGCGGAGACTCTGGCCCTGGATCAGGCGCATCACGAGAGCGACCTGGTCGTCCTCCTCGATGCAGTCGTACACGGGCATGATGTGCGGGTGGTGGAGTTTCGCGAGCGCGATTCCCTCGCGGCGGAACCGCTCGGCCACCATGCGGTCGTTGATGACCGACTCCTTCAGCATCTTGATGGCCACTTCGCGCTTCAACTGGAGGTCGTACGCGCGCCACACGACGGCCATTCCACCTTCGGCAAGGACGTTCTCGAGGCGGTACCGACCGCCGAGAATGTCGTCAGAGTGTGAGTTAGCAGCCATCGACGAGGGACAACGCTAGTTGTGGACATTGCTCCGTGGAGGGAGCCTCTTGAGTGTGACGTCAGCAGGATGCGGACGGGTCGTGATGCGCGACCTTCCGCGCGATCACTCGGCGGTGCGGAAGGCGATGCCGATTGTTCCCTGACCGGCATGCGTGCCGATGACGGCACCGATGTCGCCGATCATGATCTCGCCTGGGTAGATCTCGCGCACCTTGGCGACGAAGTCATCGATGTCGGCGCACTGGGCATGCAACACACCGAGCCGCTCCACCCGACCCGCGTTCTTCAGGGTTTCGAGGAGGGAGTTCAGGGCCTTGCCGCGCGTGCGCTGCTTGCCCGCCTCCTCGACCAGTCCGTCGCGGACCTCGATCAGCGGCTTGATGGAGAGGGCACTGGCCAGCATGGCCTTGGCACCGCCGATGCGGCCGCCCTTCTTCAGGTTCTCGAGGGTGTCGAGGGCCCCGAACACGTGCGTGCGGGGCACCAGTCGCTCGGCCAGGGCGACGATCTGTTCGACCGAGTCGCCGGCCTTGGCCCGTTCTGCGCATTCCACCGCGGTCAGGCCGACGCCGAGGGAGGCGTTCCGGCTGTCAACGACGCGCACGTCGATGTCCTGGGCGACGGCCTTGGCGGCGTTGACCGCGCTCTGCATGGTGGCGGACAGGGCACTGGACAGGGCGATCACCACGATTCCCGTGGCTCCCTGCGCCTTCAGGCCCTCGTACACCTTCTTGAAGTCGCCCTCGGACGGGGCTGCCGTCTGCGGGAGCTCAGCCGATGCCGCGCACTTCTGCCAGAACTCGTCGGCCGTGATGGTCTCGCGGTCGACGTATTCGTCGTTGCCGAAGCCGATCTTCAGGGGGACGATGGAGATGCCGAGGGCGTCGGCCACCTGCTGGGGGAGGTCGCAGGAACTGTCGGTGACGATGCGGATAGTCATTGGTCTGAGACCGTACCTTCTTCGTCGTCACCGCGTTGTGTCCGGCGGCGGGACGTCCACCACCATGCGAGCAGCACCAGCAGCAAGGTGATGCTGACGAGTTGTCCGAGTCCTGCAACCGCTGTCACCCGTGCGGTGACGACCGCCGGGGACACGACCTGGACCTGGTCGCTCGGGGTGAGAACGCGCACGCTGATGGGGAAGCGGCCGTTCGTGCGGGCACGCAGGGAGATCTTCACGTCCGTGGTGCTGCCGGGCAGCAACTCCACCACGTCGGGTTGCCCGGAGAACGTGACCTTCGGGCTGTTGACCACGACCCGGACCAACAACGTGGCGTCCTCGGCATTGCGCAACTGCAACCGGATGGATCCGTTCCGGCTGGAGAGGGTCACGGTCCCGGGGGTCACGAGAGTGACCGCGCCCGTGAGCCTGCGCAACTCGCTGCGCAGGCCGTTGATGTAGTCGGACGGGTTCACCGTGTTCGACGCTGAGGCGACGGCAAGCAGTTCGCTCCACGTGTCGCGGCGCGGGTCACCCTCCGGGAGCATCGACCCGATGGCCGCCAGCTCGCGGCGGGTCTGGCTGAGTGGTGCCCGGAGCCCGCCGAGCGTGCGGTCGGTCGCCGCCGGGAACACCGTGGCCGGGAATCGTTCGTTCACCGCCTGCAACCCACCCAGGTCCTGCAGCGATATGCCAGGGGAATTGGCGAGGTACGAGGTGGCACTCGCCATCAGTGCCGGGTCCGCGATGTCGCCGGTGGAGGACGCCACCATCAGGCGGATGTCGTTCGGAGACCCGCCCTCGGCGACCAGTTCGTCCCGGCGGGAGAGCACCTCGGCCGCCACGCGGATGCCGACCCGCACGGTGTCGTCACTGGGCGAGTCAATCGTGCTGGCGAGTGCATCGTCGGCGGAGATGAGGGACATCGTGGTGTTGGCGTCGCCTGACGGACGGGAGAGGTAGCCGGCGGCCTTCTCCCGTTGGGTCTCCTCCACCGCGCCGGGAAGCATGATGAACGAGTTGATCCCGAGCCGCGAGAGGGCCGTGACGGACCCCTCGTCGAGGGAGTCGTGCGCCACCCACGTGGAGCGGTGGATGGTGACCCCGGGCAGGAGCCTGTTGAGCGTCTTCTCGCCGAGGTCGATCTGCGCCGTCAACTCGGATGCGAGGCCGTCATGCACGAACGCGGCGACATCGACCGGCAGGTACGGGGCGATGGCGATGCCGCGCCCGGAGAGGGCAGTGCGCAGTCTCTCGAACAGGCCGTTGTCGTACGGATCAGGCGAATTCGCCAGTGATTCCAGTAGTTCCGGCTGCACCTGGAGGGTGACGGGCGAGCGAACGGTCGAGAGGAACTGGGTGAACTGCTGCACCGCGATGCGCGCCTGGTCGTCGATGGCGATCGTCCCGTCCTCGCTGTGGGATGCGGGTGCCGTCAGGGATGCGAACACGGAGGTGGGCACGTTCTGGTCGGGCGTCGTCACGTCCCGACGGTCGAGGAACGTCAGCGTGCTCGCGAGCAGTTCACCGCTCGCGAGATAGGCGTTGATCGTGAGTGGATAGATGCCCGTCTGTTGCAGGTACAGGTCGTTCGCGCCGGACTTCACGGTGTTGATGAGGACGTCGAAGGACAACGTGCCGTTGCCGCGGACCGCCCGGAACAGCGGCACCGACACACTGTCGATCACGCCCGGCTCGGCGAAGTGGTCCGCGATGGCGCGGAACGAATCGCGGGAAGCCACCCGGCGGTGGAGAAGAAACTCGATGCGGCTGCCCGAGGTGACGGTGGCCGGGAGGCGCAGGGTGAAGCGAGCGTTCACCGGGTTCGTGATGTGGAAGGGCTGGGCGGCGATCCCGATGTCGGCGGCATCGAGCACGGCGGGTTTCTGCGCCCGGGCCGGGCTCACACAGGCGACCGAACCGAGCGCCAGCAGCGCCGCCAGGGCCCGACGGAGACGGTTCATGCCCTGTTCACTCCGGTGGTGAGGGTCCGTTCGAGCACCTGCAAACCGTAGGGCAACCCGGCGTACCCGCAGCGTTGGTACAGGTGGAGGGCGGCATGGTTGTCCGTTTCGGTGTTCACGACCGCGGTGGAGCACCCCTTGGATCGCAGCCAGCGGTGGGCAGCGCCCATCAGGCGCAGCGCGACACCGGTGCGCCGGTGGCCGGGCATGACCGCCAGTCGCTGGATGAAGCCGATGGAGTCGGACATCCCGGCAAGGACGAACCCCACGGGCACACCACCGGCATCCCGCGCCACGAACATCCGGCTGCGGTCGGTGGCCCTGACGGCCTCGCCAAGCGCGGTGTGGTCAAGTGCCCATTGGTCGCCGAACGACACATGGTCGATGTCCAGGATCCTGTCGACGACGGAATGCCTGGTGAGGAATCGCCCGCGCAGGGGCCGGATGGATGGTCCCGGAC
>JBEGQK010000075.1:0-3827 GCA_041180985.1 Actinomycetota bacterium | reverse complement strand
TGCTCGGTCAGACCCGTTACGTGGACCTCGACCTGTACGACAACGTCGCCAGCGTCTTCTTCGGCTAGTCGTTCCCCGTCAGGTCACTGCAGGTCGCCGGGCCGAAGTGTCACTTCTTCTTGGCGGCCTTGCGCGCCTTTCGTGCCTCGCGCTTGGCGGCCTGTTCCGCCTCGTCCTTCACGAGGAGCGCACCGCCCACCGGTTCGCCCTTCGGTGCGAAGCGGTCGTCCGTCGCGACCAGCTCGCGGAAGCCCCTCAACGAGCGCGAGTACTGGATGACCATCAGCAGCACGGCATCGGCACCGAATTTCTCGGTCACCTCCGGCAGGAGGGCACGCAACTCATCAACGGTGGGGTCCTCGCTGGAGTCACCGAGCTTCTCGATCGAGTACTGCGTGCAGGGCTCGGCGAGGATGATGCCCGTGTCGTGGGCGACCCGGCGCCGCGTGTACCCGTCGCGCACGCGCTCGCCGAGCGTGGCGACGTCGTCGTAGGCACCTTCGGGAAGACCGACCAACTGGGCGAACGCATCGCGAAGCTCCTCGTCGAGCGCGGCAGCAAGGGCACCGAGCGTGTCGTCGCTCATGTCCCCGAGAGCCGTGTTGTAGCGACGGTCGAGCAGGAAGCGGTCTTTGTCTTCGTTCATGGTGGCCTGTCCGTGATGGGCGGTGAATGTGCGTGTCACACGCTATTCGGCGGGGGCCGTTGACGGTGAATCCCCGACGGCGAGGAACGACCGGAACGTCGTCACGGGGTCAGCACGGCCTGCAGCTCGCGCACCGTGACCGGGGTGGTGATGGTGGTGCGCGCGTGCGGCAGCGGGAACGACAGCCCGAAGTTCGACTTCACCCGCAGCTTCCATTCCACTGCCGTGTGGGCGACGAACCGTCTGTTCGGTTCGCCATCCGACGCATGCCGGTACGTGTACATGCAGTCGCTCACGGCGGCGTCACCGATCGATGCCGTCCACGCGTCACCCGGCCCGTCGCACCACGCGGCATCGTCCCTGTTGCCGGGATCGAAGCGCAGCCGTGACGGTGTCGCGGTGACCGTCACGGAGATCACCCCGACGGGCGTCGTGATGTACGCCGTGACGGAGACCGGCTTCCACAGAACGCGCGGCACCCAGAACCACGTCCCCACGTTCACCACCAGTCGGTCGCGCGCCGGCGCAGTGCGGAACACCAGGTTCTTCAGCTTGTCCGAGACGGTGGAGGACACGTGGTCGACAAGTCTCGTCTTCGTGGAGTCCTTGATCCACTGGTACCAACTGTCGCGTTTGTCCGGGCAGTTCCGCTGGTACAGCGTCTCCGTCACGCCCGCAACGATGCGCGTGACGGGCCGTTCCGTCGTCCCCGCGACCGGGTCGACACCCGTGACCACGCTCCACGAGCACCCTGCGTCAGCGGTGCGCGGGATGCCGTCACTGACGCGCGCCGTGATGGTGTCGTCGTCGGCCCACCCGTCGCCGTCGACGACCGGACGACGGTCGGGCAGGGGTGCCTCGACCACGACGGCGCGGGCCGGTGCGGGCCGTGGAAGGGCCACGGTGGCGACCGATGCGGGCACGGCGGACACGAGGACGGTGGCAACGAGGGCCGCTCGCGAACGGCTCGTGCCGGGGTGTGCCGACGGGAACATCCGGGGCGTCCTTCCTGTTGAACATTGGCTATGGGTGAACGGACGACCATGTGTGCCGGGGCCCGCGCGGGGCGGGAATCGTGACGGATTTCTGCCCCCGTGTGTCGTCAGGCCCGGCATCGCGAGGGGACGCCCGTGCATTTGTGCAAATGGCCCCCGATAGCATGGCTAGACCCCAAATTCGGACCGCCACCAGCCCGGAACAACGAGGAATATGACCGAACAGCACCCCGAGTTCGCAGAGGAACAGGCCTTCATCGACCACGCATACGTGTGCCTGGAGGAGAGCCGCACCGATGCGCTGAAGATGCGCGAACTCACCACCACGGGTCCCGGCGGCACGTTCCAGGCCCGCTTCGAGCGCAACGCAGTCGACGAGCAACTCGTCGGCCGCCTGGAGAAGCTCGAACTGGGTGACTCCGCCCTGGTGTTCGGGCGCATTGACCGCATCGCGCTCGACGAGAACGGCGAACCGACGGACGGCATCGAGGGTTTCCACATCGGTCGCCTCGCCGTGAGCGACAAGAACCGCGAACCCGTCGTCATCGACTGGCGTGCTCCCGTTGCCGAGCCGTTCTACCGTGCCACCGGGCGCGACCCGATGGGTCTGGCGCGCCGTCGTCACTTCATCGTGCAGGGACGCCAGCTGCAGGGGATCGAGGACGAGTTGTTCGGCGAGGGCCACCTTGGCGTCGGTCACGACGAAGGTCTCGGTGGCGACGACCCGCGCGCCGGTCTGCGCGGGTACTCCACGCTTCTCTCCGCACTCGAGCGCAGCCGTTCCGGCCAGCTCGGCGACATCGTCGCCACGATCCAGTCCGAACAGGACGAGATCATCCGCTCCCCGCAGGCAGGCGTGCTCGTCGTGCAGGGCGGGCCCGGCACCGGCAAGACGGTGGTCGCACTGCACCGTGCCGCGTACCTGCTGTACACGCATCGCTTCCCGCTCGAGGACCAGGGTGTGCTCGTCATCGGGCCGAACCGTGTGTTCCTGCGCTACATCGAACGCGTTCTCCCGTCGCTCGGTGAGGCAGGCGTCGAGCAGGTGATCCTCGCCGACCTCGTGCCGGGGTGCAGTTTCGGTGGTGTCGACACACGCGAGGCCGCGCGCGTGAAGGGCCTGAAGAAGATGGCGAAGGTCATCGACAAGGCCGTCGCCGACCGCCAGCGCCCGCTGAAAGAGGACGTCGTCTTCCCGTACCGCACGGGGTATGTGCGCCTGCGGGCAGAGGCATCGCGCGACATCGTGAAGGCTGCGCGCCGTCGCTTCCACCGTCACAACCAGGCACGTCGTTTCGTGGAGAACGAGATCTGGAACGCGATCGCGGCGACGTGGCGCGGCGGTGACGCGGACCCGGAGGACGTGCGCGAGCAGTTGCGCGGCACGGCCGAGTACCGCATGCTCATCGAGCGCATGTGGCCCGTTCTGACGCCCGCACAGTTGCTGCACGACCTCTTCGGCAGCAAGGCATTGTTGAAGCTTGCCGCTGAGGGCACGCTGAAGGAGGACGAGTACCTGTCGCTCCACCGTGTGCGCAACGAGAATCTCGATGACGTGAAGTGGTCGACCGCGGACGCGCCGCTGCTGGATGAGGCGCGTTTCGTGCTCGGGCCGAAGCTGAACAAGCTCGGCAAAATCGACGAGAAGGACGAGATCCGCACGTACGGGCACATCGTGATCGACGAGGTGCAGGACCTCACACCGATGGCCCTGCGCATGGTCACGCGCCGTTCGCTGAACGGCTCGATGACGGTCGTCGGCGACATCGCACAGGCCACGGGATCGCACGCACCGAACAGCTGGGACGACGTTCTCGCGCACCTGCCGACGCGCAAGGACCCGCGCGTCGTCGGTCTCTCGGTCGGTTACCGCATCCCCTCGGCGATCATGGAGATCGCCGACAGGGTGATGCACGTCGCGACGCCCGGGCTGCGCTCGCCGAAGAGCGTGCGCGAGGGCGACGCACCGCCCGTCATCACGCGCGTCAGTGTCACGGACGTCGTGCGCGAGACGGTGTCCAACGCGATCTCCATCAGCAACGCGCCGGGGTCGGGCCGACTCGCGGTGATCTGCCCCGATGACATGGTCGACGCGATCGCGGCGGAGTTCGATTCGCGCGGCACGTCGTACGGCAGGGCACAGGCCGCCGGCCTCGACAACGACATCTCCATCGTGCCGGCCACGT